>CAMKMS010000051.1 GCA_946413985.1 uncultured Mycoplasmatota bacterium | reverse complement strand
CATTAACTTTTCCATCACTATCTAATTTGACATAAACACTTTCATCTTTATTTAAGGCAAAAACTATTGTTGGATTAAATAATTGACTACAAACTAATATAGATACTAAAATCTTTTTAATACTATTTTTCATTTTTCTTACTTCCTTTCTTAAATCCTAGAGTTGTTTTAATAATTATTTTATCAAATACTAATAAAATACTAGGTACAATAAACATAACTACAATCATACTTATAATTGCTCCTCTTGCCATTAGTAAGCAAAGAGATGATATCATATCATTACTTGATACGGCATAAACAGCACCGGTTGCACCAAAGAAACACATTGCACTAACAAATATTGATGATACAGAACTCTTCAATGCATTTTCAACTGACTTCATTTTATCTTTACCAAGTTTTCTTTCATCAAGATATTTGGTAGTTAACAAAATTGCATAATCAATCGTAGCACCTAATTGAATAGTACCAATAACAATTGATGATACAAATGGAATACTTGTTCCCGTAATATATGGAACACCCATATTAATAAATATTGCAAATTCAATAGCTGATACTAATAACACTGGTAGACTTATTGATCTTAATACAAAGAACATAATAACAAAGATAACTATAATTGATACATAACTGACATTAACAAAATCAATTGCTGTTATACCAACCAAATCATTTGTAAGTGGTCCTTCACCGGCTACAATTGCATCTTTATCATACTTTTTAACTATTTCATTTAAACTATCAATTTGTTTACCTAACTCATCAGTAGCTATTTCATATTTCGAATTAACAAGTACTAATTTATATTTATCCGTGGATAATAGCTTTCTTATTCTTGATGGTAATATACCTTCATTAAAACCATATTTACTAAAAATACTTGAAGATAATACATTATCAATACCATCTAGTTCATTAATCTCATCAATCATATTATTTATTTCGAAATTCTCAATATTATTATTTAAAATTATTAATTCTTGAGAAATCATTCCATATTCTTCTTTTAATTTCTTAGTTGCAATAGTATAACTATAATCATCAGGAATAGATGTATCTAATTTATAGTATACTTGTGTTTTCTTTTGTGCAATATAAGCTGGTACTATTAATAATAAAAATACAATAAATATTGGAATAAAAGCCTTTTTTACAACAGGTGTTATAAAACTAAATTTTGGAATAATTGCTTTATGTTTTGTTTTAGTAATTAATTTATCAAATACTAATAATAAAACTGGATATAATGTTAAAACAGTTATAACACCAAAAACAACACCTTTAGCCATAACAAGACCAATATCTGTACCAAGAGTTAATTTCATACTACACAATGCAAGAAAACCTGCAATAGTTGTAAGTGAACTACCAACCACAGAAACCATTGTCTCACATATTGCTTTGCTCATAGCTTCATCATTATTAGCATACTTAGTTTTAAAATATTGATATTTATGATACAAGAATATTGAAAAGTCTGTTGTAACACCAAGTTGTAAAACAGCTGCTATCGCTTTGGTAATATAAGATATATCACCAAATATAATATTTGATCCCATATTAAATAATATCGATACACCAATATTAGCAAGTAGAATAAATGGAACAACATAAGAATCTAAAAATAATAACAAAATTATTAAGCAACAAACAACCGCAACTGAAACATATATAAGAGTTTCACTTTCAAATAGTTTCCTAATATCATGAACCATTGAACTCATACCACCAACTTCGATATTTTGGGATAATTCACTAATGGTATCAACAGCTTCTGTTGTCTTATCATCACTGGTTCCAGTTTTAAAAGTAATAAGGATTAACTTTGAATCATTTTTAGCTACTTTATCAAGTACTCTTTTAGGAAGCATCTCAATAGGTATTGTTGTTCCAGTAAAATCATTAATACTAACTACTTCACCAACACAATCAATTTTTCGTATTTCTTCCTCAAGTTTTTCTAACTCATAATCACTAGTATTTTCAACTATTGAAACCGAGAATGAACCAAGGTGAAAATCATCAGTTAAAATATTTTGTCCTTTTAATGTTTCTATATCACTAGGTAAATAAGTTAAAATATCATAATTTGTTCTTGTTTTAATAAAACCTAAAATACTAGGTATTAATAATAGTAATGCAATTACAATTATTAATTTCTTTTTACTAACAATAAAATCAGCAAATTTTTTCATATAACTTCTCCATTCCAAAAATGTATTTTAGTTATACAGAATAATAAAATCAAACACTAAATAATATATTAGTATAGATATCCAACACTTTTACAAATCTGTATTAATTTATCCAACAATTTGTATGTTATCATTATTTGTGTTTAATATTGTGCTATAATACATTTATATTCAAAAAGGAGTTATTTTATGAAAAAAGATGATTTAAGAATTATAAAAACAAAAAAAGCATTGTATAATGCTCTTATAAACTTAATGAAAAATAAAACATTTGAAGAGATTAAGGTATCTGATATATGTAATGAAGCTTTAGTTAATAGATCTA
>CAMKMS010000050.1 GCA_946413985.1 uncultured Mycoplasmatota bacterium | reverse complement strand
CAATTAAAGCAAAAAAGAACTAATATAAAATAATTGAAAGACTAGGTAAAACTAGTCTTTTTTATGTTATAATTATTATAGGATGCGATTATATGAAAAGAAAAGTACTATTAGTTGTTGGTAAAAGTGATTTAACATTTCAAGGTAAATATTCTTTTGAAACAGAAAAACTAATAGAAGAGTTACAAAAAAGAGAGGATATAGAATTAGTAATAGTAGGTGATTATAAAGCAGAAAATTTTGATTATGAAGGTTTGAATAATTCTATAGCTCAATTAAATGAGGAACAACCACTTACAATTATTATGAATACGCATGGTTCAGTGAAAGATGGACATTTTGAATTTATAATGGATTCAAAATTAAACTTGTCTTCACAAAAATTATTTAGTTTGATTTCTCTAAAAATACCAAACAAATCAATAGATTTATTTACTCCAGCATGTCATGGTGGTGGAATGTTATCTGATAAAGATATATTACCATTAGGTTCAACGTTAGTTGCTTTAACTGATGAAAATGAAGTAAATCATGGTGGCGATTTTGATAAATTATCAGAATATATAGGTGGTTTTAGTGCTGATTTAAGTGCATATAATTTACTACAATTATTCTTGTCAAAATGTTTAAAAAATAGATATCATCCTCATATTGGTATTTCAGGAAGTATGGAGTATTCATTAGATGATTTACTTAAATCATATATTTCGATGCCACTAGATTTTGATTTTTCTCATTTGGAGTCTATTGGTTCACCAAAGGAATATAAAGAAATATTTGATAAAATAGTAACAAGTAAATCAGAATGGTCTATTTATGCTGCTGAATATGGAATAGCATTATCAATTATCTTAAATGATTTAAAAAACAAAGGATGTCTTAGTATTGCTATTGATGATACAAAAAAAAGATAGTTATCCTTAGTCTTATTAATACCAAAGAATTGTTTGGTATATACTACTGTAATAGAGGGAACGCTTCAGGTATGAAAAAGCATTAAAAAAACTATGATTTTTGCCATCCCAAATGGAGCAGTTGTGCAAGCTGCAATTAAAGCGAAGAAGAATTAATAAATAAAGGCTAGGTATAGAACTAGTCTTTTTTATGTTATAATATAATTGGTGATATGCAAATGAAAAAGTTTGATGTTATTGAAAAAATAGTAACTGATATCGATTTTAAATTTGAATATGGAAATAAAGAAAAAATATATAGATATTTATTTAGTTATGATGAAAATAGAATTATTGAGTGTATGGCAATAGTTCATCTTTTAGATGATACACCAGTAGATTTAACTGTTGAAATAAGTAATATGTATAATTGCGTTGTCGGATGTAGATTTTGTGCTTCAGGTTCTTTACCAGAAAAAAACTTAGTTTTGCAAGCAGAAGATTATCTAATGCAAGTTGATAAATCCCTTCAAGAAAGTAACATTAATTATAAAGACTATCCTAAGTTTTATGTTGCATTTACTGGTATTGGAGAGCCTTCTTTAGTTAAAGAAGAAGTTGCTAAAGGTATAATGCTAATTAAAGAAAAATATCCAAATGTAGAAGTAAATATTGCAACAACAGGATTTGATAATACTTGTTTTGAATATTGGGATAATTTAAACCTACCTATTAGATATTTTCAACTTCCATATTATTCTTGTGAAGATGATAAGATAAAATACATTATTCAAAATGCTCCAAAAGATTATGATTTAAGAAGGAACATTGATGAAGCATTAAGATATAAAAAGCATCATAAAGAATGTAGAGTAAAAGTGAATTTTGTTGTTATGGAAGGAATAAATGATAATGAAGAAGATATAGATAAAATGATAAAATATCTAGAAGAATATAAAAGTGATATTTTGATTAAAGTATCTTATCTTAACTATACAGAGAAATGTAGGGAAAACAATTTACATTCTCCATCTCAAAATGTAATGAATAGAATTTTAAATAAACTTCAATCATCAGGATTTGATTGTTATATATTTGGAACAGAAAACAACACTGAATTAGGATGTGGTCAATTAGTTCAAAATTATATATGTGACGATAATAGATAATTTCATCTCAATTTATTAGTACTAAATATATTCAAGTATATACTACTGTAACATAAGAAATGTTTAAAGTACAAAAAAAGTGCTTAAAATAGTATAAATTTCAACATCCCAAATGGAGCAGTTGTGCAAGCAAATTTGAAAAATAAGTAATAATTAAGACTAAGTTATACAAAACTTAGTCTTTTATGTTATAATTTTGTTAGGAGGTTTTAAAATGATTAATAGTAGAGATTCATATAGTGAATACAATCCTAATAAGAAAGAAAGTATTGATGTTCCATTTTGTATTGGAACAATTATAGAATTTAAAGAAGACCCCGCTGTATTGGCTAAAATATGCCAATATAGAATTACAAACGAGGGCATAAGTGTTGGGTTAAGTTATGCATTAAATAAAATAGATAATGAGCAAACTAGTGAAAATTCAAACTTAGCTTTTAGGATGCCACAGAAGTTTATAGCAGTTGAATTTACTGATTTACTTGATGCTGAAATAACAATTCAAGAACTAGAGGAGCAATGGCAAAAAACAAACAAGGTAATTATAGGCAAAATAGATTCTAATAAAAATAGTAACAAAGAACAAAAAACGCTTACAAGAAAGCCTTAAAGATATTAAATCATTAAATAACATTCATTTTAGTCTTGTTCATCCCTAATGAGACTGTGACACA
>CAMKMS010000049.1 GCA_946413985.1 uncultured Mycoplasmatota bacterium | reverse complement strand
TGTGAAAGTCCTTTGTTTTTTCTTAATGTTTTTAGATTATCTTTTAACATATTACTTTTTCTCCTTTCATCAATATCAGTTTATTACAAATATGCCGTTGCTACAAGCAATGTATTTTAACATTTTATCTTGCTATTAATTGCCAATAAAAAATAACTTTTTTATACAAATATTATACCACACAAAAACGAATTCTCATCCGTTCTATATATCTTAATCTTGCGAGCATTCTATTTAATGATATGTGCTGTTATAATTGTATAACTATAAGAGTTAATAGTAATCTTAATATTATCAATTTCACAGTACCAATTCTTTCCTTGCTTGTAAATATTACATTTTTTATCTAATACTTTGCTCTTACAAAAATCAACTACATTATTTGAATCTAATTTTAGATTCTTTTTAATTCTATCAATACCCATTTCAGTAGTATGAACTTTATCTATATTTTGTAATAATACTTCTTTATTTATTTCTATCAACTCCTAATATCTTAATCTTACGATGATTTTATAATATTTATCAAAATTAGAGATGCGCTTTTCTTTATTTGCGAAATTCTTTCATTCCTCTAACAGATCCACCATCAACTAATACATCTACTCCAGCAAGATAACCATTTCTTTCATCAGCAACAGTTGCTAAAGCATAACCAAGTTCTTCTGGTTTTCCCATTCTCTTCTCACATGCAAGTGGAATTAGATTACCACCATTTTCTTTTTCTAATTCACCCATTCCTGTTGCAATAAGTCCAGGTGATAGTGAACAAACACGAATTCCTTTTTCTCCAAATTCAAAAGCACTTTTTGCTGCATACCAAGTAACAAAATTTTTACTAATAGCATATGCAAGTCCTGCTTTTTGATAATCACCTTTAATTTTATTAGCAAGCCATAATGTTTTATTTAAGAATTTTTCTTCATCTTCATCTGCTAAATGATAATGTTTAGTAGGAAGCATTAATTTAGGTAATTGATATGCAGAATTAGATGCAACATCAACTATAACACTACCACTTTTCATAACTTTACTAAATTCTTGATTCATATAAACAGTGCCTAAACCATTAATACGCATAATATCTTCTGGCTTACCACCCATAGCAGGAGATACTCCAGCAGAATTAATAACATTAGTAACTTCTCCTAAAGAAGCTGCAAAATTAGCTAACTCCTTAACAGCTTCTCTATTTGATGTATCACATGCTTTAGGATGAACATCAAATCCCAATTCTTCTAACTCTTTCTTTGCATTTTCTAGTTTTGATTCTGTTCTACCACTAATTACAATTATTTTATCCTTATCCATAAACTTAGCAGCTTCTAATCCCATTCCAGAACCTCCACCAGTAATTACTACTACTTTTTTCATAACTTCACCTATCCTTACAAAACAATTATAACAAAAAAGTAGATAAATCTCTACTTTGATATAACTTTTATGAATATTTTTCTTTTAATCATAATATCTTAATTTTACGATATCTTTAAATATATTTACTTGCTTCTTTAATACTTAAATCACTCATTTGATTTTTGTATCTATTAATAAATTCTTTAACCCAAGTAGAATTTGTCTTTGAATATTCTCTTAATGCCCAACCAATTGCTTTATTTATAAAGAATTCATCTGTTCCAAAGCAATTAATTATAATTTTTTCTAATAACTCATAATCAGTTTTATCCTTTAAATTTAATTGATGTTCGATAGCTGTTCTTTTAATCCAAATATTATCATCTTTAGACCACTCAAGCATTAAATCTTTAACTTTTAAATCTCTTGTTTCAATATCTCCAATAACTTTGCATAAAAAATCAATTGTATCCCACCAAGATTTATTAACTATATATTCTTTAATTTTTGGTATATCATCATAAGAAACATATTGTTTCATTGCAAGTAAATAATCATAAACTAAATATTGAAACTCTCTATGACTATCTTTATAACATATATTTAAAAATTCCCAATCGATAGTTTTTGACTTCTTTTCAGTTTTAATGAAATCATTATAAACTTCTTTTCTTTTTGGAGTAGGAAGTCCATAAAAATCAAACATATTTCTCATATACTTTGACATAGCAATAGCATTTTCTTTATCTTCTTTTGATTCAAACATTTTTTTAATCTCTAAATATTTATCCATAAGATCAACTCCTAATAATTATTATATCATGATATTATGATGTTTTTTAATTAACTTGATAGTTCGGAATATTACTATTTTATGATTCAATTTTATATATAAAATGGTTCTAAAATGGTTCTAATGCCAATTTTGGGCTGTTTTTTGCTAAAAAGAAAAACTCGCTTTTCCCCTTATTTTGTCGGGGTTTGCGAGCTATTTACCACAACATTGTTTATATTTTTTTCCACTGCCACATGCTCCCTTTTTGAGCATATTTTCACTATATTTGGTACATATAGTATTATGGCTTTTAGCCTTATTTTATAGGCATTTAGTACATATTATTATCAGTATTATTTGTATTATAAATATTACTAATAATTTGTTCAATGTGGACAAAATGTGGACAAAGTCATCATACATTTTATCTTTTGTTTCCAAGGAAATTATACCATATATTGATTGAATAAACAATGTCCACGTAGTATTTTCTCTCAACTCAAAGTGTTGTGGTATTTTGTCAAAATAAAAAGTTGGTTTTCTCCAACTTTGCTTATCTCGTAATATCTTAATCTTCCGATGTGTTTATTTCTTTAAAACTTTGCTAGTTTCTTTTGTTTCAATATATGGTAATAAATAGTTATTAATTAACTCACTTCTAATTTTTGGATTATATACTAAAGAAGATGTTATGCATATAACTATATTTTTTTCTGGTATTACTGATATAAGTGAGCCACCAACTCCATTGGCACAATATGAATCATATTTTCCAGTATTATATTCTTTTC
>CAMKMS010000048.1 GCA_946413985.1 uncultured Mycoplasmatota bacterium | reverse complement strand
GTGAAACTATATCACAAGGTACATTTGTTGCAGCATTATTGATTTTACTAGTATTGCCTGGTGTATTAGCAGTTACTGATAAATTTATCTGTAGAAAAGGCTATTATAAGGAAATTAAGTAGGTTATTGTGTGTTAAAAATAATGAAAAAAACAAAAGTATATTAAACAAAATAAATAAAAAAATCACTTGATAACTTTAGTATTAATTTTAAAAAACTCAAATTTGCATTTGTTTTAGGTTCTTCTGTTTTTGAGAAAACAACATTTTAAAATACTATTGGAAGATTAGATGGATTTGTAAAATGAAAATCAAACTTTAATTCACAAAAGAAAAGTATCGGAAGATTAAGATATTACGATGATAGTGTAATACAAATATGGAGAGATGATAAATATAGTTAAAAGTATCGCCACGTAACTTGATAGCGGTTATAAAACAAAGGACCACGCAACTTTACGGCGGTATTACGATTCGACAACGAGACGATACGGAAACTATAAGTTATGACTTCGTAACATCGCGGAGATATGCGATTTCGACTTAGGGAGTTGAGGGAGAAACAATCCGCAATCAAAGCAAAAAACAATAAGTAATTAAATAAATAAGACTAGAGAAGTCTAGTCTTTTTTGTTCGGAATATTTAATATTCCGATGAGTAAGAAAGATAGAAAAGTATGGTATAATATTAATTATATAACACAATAAATGTTTTTTAGGGAGGGTATATGGATAAATTAATGTTTGTTAGACCATCTTTAGATAATAGAGATGATGCACTTGATTATATAGATGAGTTTTATAAATATAATTCTCCTATTGAAGGGGTAAATGGTCTTCATAAATATTTAGATAATTATGAAGGATGGTTAGATAAAATAAATAAGGAAAGTACTCAAGAAGCAACTGAAAAAGTAGTTCCAAATGATACACTCTTTATTTACAGAGTAAATGATAATAGACTTGTAGGAATAACTAATCTAAGAAAAGAATTAAATGAAAGATACAGGAGATTTGCTGGTAATGCAGGATTATCTATTAGACCCACTGAAAGAGGAAAGAAATACTCTAATATTATTTTATATGGAATACTTAAATATTTTAATACTTTAGGTGTTAAACATATCATGCTTGATTGTGATGAGAAGAATGCTTCTTCAAGAGGTTCTATTAAGGCATTAGGTGGAGTATTAACTAAGAGAACATATATTGATGACTTATTAACTTATAAAGAAGATTATGATATAGATGTAGAAAAATCTTTAAAAGAATTTAAAACTAAATATGATGACTATATTTCTATAGGTGAAAAAATGAGTAGAAACGAAGAGATTATAAATGTTTTCTATGAGGAAATTGTACCTGAGGCTAGCAAGGGTAGAATTGATGCATGGTTTAGAAAAAACCTTTTATTTAGTACAACTATTGAAGGAAAAAAAATTACTCATGTTAATGCGGATGATTATCCTGAATTATGTGTAACTTGTTTAAATATTGATAATAAAAAAGAATTTGATAGATTACTTTGTGAATATGTAAATATGGCTATTAGTTTTTATAATGATGGTAGTTTAGAAAGAAAATTGGAAGACGCACCTAAGGAAGATCATGATAGATATTTGTATAAGTATATAATTAGTTCATTATTTGCTAATGCAAGTGATTATGATTTTATTAATCCAATTTTATTTTTAAAACATAGAATTGAAATGTTTAAAAACAGAATAATTGATGAGAAACGTGAAATATATTTAAGTACAATTGGTGCCACGCTTTCTTTCTCAGAAGAAAAAGCTCCAATTGAAGCAGAAACACCTTATTCAATAACTGGAGAGTTAACTTTTGATGATGGATATAGATTACCACTTCCAAATGTATATGCAGGAGTAAGTGATAATAAGATGTTTATATATAGTGTATTAAGTAAATCAGGTCAAAATGTTGATATTAATAAAGACTATTTAAAAGAAATTAGAAAAGGTTTTACTTCAAGAATAAATGGAGCACCTGAGCATTATTTTTTAAGTGATATGTTATCTTTATCTTTATCTAATGGAATGGAAACAGTTATTGTTCCATTTCTTCCTCAAAGATGGAATGCTAAAAGATTATTTATTTTAAATAAGAAACAAGGAGAAGAAGAAAAAAAAGCAGAAATGGATAAACAAGAATTAATTCAAACCAATTTAACTAATGTTTTAGTTAGATATTATTCTAAACTTGAAGGTATTTCGGATTCTCTTAATTATACATCTTTTCCTTTTGAAGCAGATGATAAGATACATTTAAGGCTTGATCCAAATGAAGTAAGTAAATGTCCTGTTTTTAATGAATTGGTTGAATATAATAAAAATAATAATAGAGTAAGGCATCGTTAATAGATATATGAAAGTTATATATGGATTTTAATAATAGAATATTTTAGTTAGAAAATAGTATTAGTAATGAGGATTATTAATATTTAAGTGGTAGTAATAAATCTTTATTAGTACTAAATATATTAAGTATATACTGATGTAATATAGAATGCTTAAGGCATAAAAAAACATTGTTGTGACTATGCTTTAGGACCTCAAATATTTGTTTTTGTACAAGCTGCCATTAAAGCAAAAAATAATAAGTAATTTACTAATAAAGACTAGAGAAATCTAGTCTTTTTTAATCGTAAAATAGTAATATTCCGTACATTCAAATTATTAAAATTGTGATATAATGATACTTGAAAGAGCGTGATACAATGAAAAAAATATTTGGTGGAATTAATTTAACTTGGCCAAAGGTAATTATTATGGCTATTATTGTAGGAATTTATACTGCTGTAATGGCATTGTTACCTGTAGCAAATGACACTTCATTTAGTGATTTAAAAGTAACATTTGAAGTATGGATATTCTTTGGAATATTTATTATCATGAATAGTAAATCTGCAAAAGATTCA
>CAMKMS010000047.1 GCA_946413985.1 uncultured Mycoplasmatota bacterium | reverse complement strand
TGGTGCAGGTGAAGGGACTTGAACCCCCATGGATTACTCCACTAGATCCTAAGTCTAGCGCGTCTGCCAATTTCGCCACACCTGCACATTAGTGGTGGACCTTATAGGACTCGAACCTATAACCGCCCGGTTATGAGCCGGATGCTCTAACCAATTGAGCTAAAGGTCCATCGCTAGTTAATAATACCATAAAAAAATAGGCATTTCAATATTTTTTTTGCTTTTTTTGTTTAAAAAATCTAAAATTGTGATATATTATTTAATATAGGAGAATAGGATAAGATGATATTTGATTATAAAGAAAGAATTCTTAAATTTATAATTTGTATAAATATATTATTATTAGTACTTGTGGTGTTTAAAATACTTTTTTGTAAAAATAATAATAGTTTAGAAGATGATTCTATAGTAACATCTTTAATTGAATTGCAAACTGATACTACAAATATATATGTTGAATATCCTAGATTTAGTAATAATGATGAAATTAATAAAACAATAACTGATATATTATATAGTTATGTAAAAGATTTTAAAAACGTTGATGGCAATAAATCATTAAATATAACATATAATGTTTATTATATTGGAAATTATATTAATATCACATTTAAGATTCAAAACTCTTTAAATAATATAAATAATAAAAATATTATAATTGATACAAGTAACAATAAAGTATCATATATATCTTCAATATATAATAAATCATATTTGCAATATGTGATTAATAAGATTGCTTATGATAAATATCCTAAAGAAATATATGATAAAATTAAAGATGAAAATATAAATAATTTTACTTATATAATCGATGATGAAAAGATTGAAGTATACTTTAATAATATTACATTTGAAAGTATTAATTATGTTCCGTATGTAATAATTAATATAGAAGAAAATAATATAGTAACAAATTAATAGGTATATTTTTAAATATTTATTAATTTGTTCTTTTATTTTTTATATATTTATGTTATACTTATTTACGTATCAAAAAGGCCCGCTAGCTCAGTTGGTAGAGCAACCGACTCTTAATCGGTGGGTCTAGGGTTCGAATCCCTAGCGGGCCACCAGTATGCTTAGAAGAACTAGTATTAGTTCTTTTTTTATGTTATAATCAAGACAATAGAGGTGATAATATATGGCATTAATTAAATGCGAAGAATGTAAGAAAAAATTTAGTGATACATTAGATGCTTGTCCTCATTGTGGTTTTAAACTTGTAAAAGAAGAAAATAATAAAATATATAGTTATGTAAATATTGATGAATTTGCATATGATTATGCTAAAGATACTGGATTACTTGATTTTCCAAGATATAATTCGGATTTTTGGCAAAAAAAAGAATCATATCTTGAATTTGAAAAAAATGCCTATGGTGGCGAAATGATGTATGGTTTAGCTGCTGCGGTGAATACTATGAGTGAAGTTAAGAAATATAATTATGATGGCTTAAAACTATTAATTCCATTTATTGATCAGGCTTTTAAAGGTTATTTTTGTTTAGGAATATGTGAAGATAAAGTAATTTATTTCCATACTAAAAAAATAGGAATAAGAATTGTAGAATCATTAAGGCAAACATTAGATGTTGATGTATATAGTTTCTCAAATATAGAATTAGATGCAAGACCAGATGAATCTGGAAATATTACTATGGCATTTTTAAATATAGATGGAAAGCACAAATTTACAATTCAAGGATATGATCCAATTTTATTACATTATTATTCATATTGTGTTGAGAAAATAAATAATAAAGATTATGATTTAGAATATAAAAAAGGAGATATAAAAGAAAAAATATTCTCTGAGGAACAAACAGCTAATGCACCTAAAGGCGGTGGCTGTTATGTTGCAACTTGTGTGTATGGTTCATATGATTGCCCTCAAGTTTGGGTTTTAAGAAGATATAGAGATCAAAATTTAGCAAGTTCATGGTATGGAAGACTATTTATTCATACTTACTATTCAATAAGTCCTATTATAGTAAAATTATTTGGTAAAACTGAATGGTTTAAGAATATTTGTAAACCTAAATTAGACAGAATGGTAAAAAATCTATTAGATGAAGGATATGATTCTACACCATATATTGATAAAAAATGGTAATTTTTAGTGCAAATATTTGATGTACTTGTAGAAAAGACTATGGCACCAGAAATTGGCACTAAAGACCTATTTAACTAATTAAAATAACTTAGTAATTGAAGAATTGCTAGTAAATATAAGGAAATTTTGGATATGTAAATATACATAAATCATGTATACCTTTCCACCTCTTAATCGGTGGGTCTAGGGTTCGAATCCCTAGCGGGCCACCATTAGAAAAAGTAAAACTTTTAAGTCCTATGGGAAGAAAGTTATGCCTATTAGAACAGTTATTATAATTATTGTTGCACTTATAGCTATAGTCCTTGTTTGTTTATGGAAGTTTGTATTAAACAAAGATAGTAATTCTGAACAAACATCAAATAATACTGAAAAACAAAGTGATTCAACAAATGATACTACAAGTAATCCTATTGTTGGATCATGGGTTCATTGTGATTCAATAATAGGTTGGGGTGAAGACCAATTTATATATGATGATGAAGAAATGGCATATACTTTTAATCCTGATGGAACAGGAAAATATGTTGCTGGTGAAATTGAACTAATTGTTGAATATGATGTTAATGGTAATAATTTAAATATGTCTTTAGGAGGAACAACTAAGAAGACATATACTTATTCTATCGAAGGAAATACTCTTAATATCAATGGTGATGCTGGTGGATGGAAATGTACTAAAGAGTAATAAAGTGATGATAATCACTTTTTTATTTTAATTTATTTTTATAAATATTTGTTTATGTATTTTCTATTATGTTATAATTAATAAGTGAGGAGTAAATATGAAGAAAAAAGAAGATAAATTTACAATTAAAGATGGAGAAAAAGAATTAAAAAAAGGATATAAAAAAGCAGA
>CAMKMS010000046.1 GCA_946413985.1 uncultured Mycoplasmatota bacterium | reverse complement strand
GCAAAAAAACAAGCAATTAAAAAGCTCCAAAATGCCCAGAATATAAGGGATAGGATCTTTTTACTATCTCAAAACTGTCAAAGATGAGATTATACATTATTTGTAGAAAAATTTACAAATTATTTATCTAAAAAAATAAATATTGAATTTATTATAAATCAATATTTATTATATATAATATTTTTCTTATACATTATATATAGTATACTTATAATACTACCTATAATAACTATAAATCCAAATATTACAAGCTTTGATTTTTTTAGAGTATTTGGTACTACAACTGTTGTTTTTACTTTTTCAAATATTACTTCTATATTTTTATCTTCAGTCATCTTTATAAATTGAGATATTGTTAGTTCTGTTTGATTCTCTGGAATATCTATTTTTTTATCATTTATAAATATACTTTTTATATAGTAATTATCATTTGCTTCTATTTTTATATTATCTATAGTAGAATCTTCTTTATAATATACTTCTTCATCTCCTGTAACTTTTCCCCCTTCATTTGAAGTTACTATTATATTGTATTTTATTCTTTCATATAAATACTTAAATTCTTGTTCTTCTTCTTTATATTCCATTTTTTCTTTTTCCGGTTTCTTTACTAATCTATATCCTTCAATATTCTCAAATACAAATTCATATTTTGTTCCTACTTTACCTGTTGTAGTAATTCTTTCTAATATTTCATTATCAGTTTTATTCTCTAAATATTTTACAATAATATTTCCTTTTATGTCTATTAATGTATTATATGTTGTTGATACTTGGGTATTTTTTGTATCTATTTCTGTTGTTCCACTTACATTATTTATTATGACATCTTCTATTACATTTATATTTTTATACTTCAATTCTATATTCTTTTCTAAACTATATGCATTTTCATTATATGAATTTATATTTGTGTTTACAATCCAGGTAATAGTTTTATTGTTATCATCATATACACCTCCATCTAAATTAGAATTATTAACATCTATTTTATATGGTAGTGTATCTACCAATGTTATTGTTGAACTTCCAATATAATCTATATATTCTATACTATAACCTATTTTATATGATACTTTATCCACACTTTTTGTTATTTTATTTGTTCCCATCATAGTAATACTTGCATTTAAATTACTATCTTTTTTATTATAATAATATTTTACATTTATATTATCATTATCTACTATTCCTTTATAATTTTCACTTTTATTTGCAGCTACTCTATTATAATTTTGAGGAATATATACATTGCTTTCATAAATGTCACTATCATAATTGTCTCCATAATATAATGTTATATTACTAGAATTAGCTATTTCTCTATTTGTTGTATAATCTAAATACTCAATATTTAAATTAGATTTTTTCTTTTTATAATAGTATGTTACTGTTATATCATTATCTCCTCTTGTTCCACTTTCCACTCCTTCTACTCTCACATATTCATAATTAATTATATCTTTTCTCTCTGTTGTATATGCTGTTCCATTTTCTTTTTTGTCTTCAATAGATGGTATTAATTCATTATTTGTTCCAACCTCTAAATATCTAGCCGTAACAGTTACTAGTTTATTCCATAAGGCCGTATATGTTTTATTTTCTATTACAAATATTTCTCTCTCAGGAGTCCATCCTTTAAATATCCATCCATCTTCTGCTGATGGTTCATAATATGGTGTTGTACTTCCATATGGAATATCACTATATACTTGATCATTGAATGTACCATGAGTTCCCTTTTTATATGTTACAGTAAATTTTTCTCTTTCATTAACTGCATATATAATATTTCCTTCGTTTTTATCAAATTCAAATATATTTACTACATTAGATAATTCACTATCACTATATGTTTTAAATGAATTGGTTTGATAATGAGGCAAGTATTCAGTTTGAACGTACCTATATATTCCACTTTCTAAATTTCTAAATGTAACAGTTCCTGTTGAATCAGTCACCAATTCTTCTACATCTTCAAAATAACTTCCATTTTTCTTTTGTAACTTTATTTTAGCACCTACTATTTCATTTTTACTATCAACATCTCTAAGTAATAATTGACTTGTACCACTTACACTAGCCATAGATGATGGCACTACCAATGTAGCATTAGTAGTTTTTTGATCCGATTTTATCTCTCCAGCTGCATTTTTCCATGACCATGTAGAAGTAAAAGTCTTAGTTGTCTCAACTTTAACTGTCGGAAATGTAAAATTTAGAACAACTGCCCAAAGTGATACTCTACCACCAATTCTATTTGTACTTCCAGCAAGATCATTTAGAATATTCTTGTTTGTAGAATCAAGAGTAAATGGATTAAGATAATTTGTCAAATCTCCTGGCTCTTGTAAAAAATCATACCTGTTATTAATTAAATAGGAATAAGTAATATCATTGCTTGGTTGTTCCCCAAAATTAACAACTAATGTTTTACTATTAATATCTTCATAAATTCCATATTCAAACTTATTTAAACGATTTTTAAAACTTGAATAAGTCTCATTTTCATTCTGATTAACTTTAATAAATAGATATTGCGCATTAACAAATTCACCATTTCCTGATGCATCAAGATTGATAAAATCAGTTGGTAAAAGATATCTTGCATAAAGATCACAGCCAGCTAATGTTGCATTAAGATCTGATGGAATGGGAAACTCATAATATAAATTAGATAAAACTGCCCTATCAGTAAAACTTGAATAATCATTAACATTATATAATTGTTTTATTGTAATTCCAGGAGAAATAGAACGTAGCTGAACACTATTATTACTAGATCTTGACATAAAAAACACTGTGTCACTTGATTGAGGTGGTAAATTATAAGTGTTAATTCTAATACTATAAGCTGTATTACCAACTGTTAATGGAACAACTCTGTCATGATAAGTATACATTGAATGAATATTTTTGGGAGTAATTAGTGTTCCACTTAAATCCATTTTTCCTACTGCATTGTCACTAAACTTAATGGTAACCTTTCGACTAGTATAATTACCTGAAATTTGCCATTTGCCTATTTTATTATTATTATCATCATATATATCTGCCCATGAAAATCCTAATGTTTCAAAATAAGTAGATGACTCTGTTGGTAAGTCTGTAGCAATAGGAATAACAACAGTATCACTATCATTTATAGCAATTGAACTATGAAATGACCAATTAATTTTTACTAAAAAACTAGATGTCGCCCTGCAACCATTTTCCTCATCATATACTAATGTACAATTTGTATCATCACAAAACTTAACATCATCTATATTAAAATACTGTGTTAAATCTTTTGCTTTTATATTAGATATAAATGAAAGCATTAAAACAATCATCCATACTACATATCTTTTCTTCATGAAATCACCCTACGATATTTATTATAATTATTATAACATAAGTTTCTAAAAAAAACACCTTAAAAGTTTCAAAAACAGGATAAAATCATCCGACTAGGGAAAATGAGGATATTGTTATATTATCCTTTT
>CAMKMS010000045.1 GCA_946413985.1 uncultured Mycoplasmatota bacterium | reverse complement strand
AATAACTAGTTTTTATTTATAAAGAGTAGTAAAATATTTTAGAAAAGGAGGAAAATATGACAATAGATTTTTACGGAGATGTATTTGATAAATATGAGTATGATCACTCTAAAGCATATATAGGATATTTTTCTCCAAATGGAAAATTAGTAGATTATAATTCAGATTTATGTAATAATCATTGTAATCTTGAAAGTATTATTTCATGGTTATTTTTACTTTGGATTAAGAATTCTAATTTATTTAATGATATAGGAATTAAAGATATCAAGACTATAGCATCATTGAATAATAAAACAGGTCAAATAGATAATGTTAATATTCCAAGAAATGATGGAGTATTAGAAACCAATTTAGTACTATTACAAAAAGATTTGCTATCTTTTTTACAAGTTTTAGAAAAAAATCCTAGTATTGTTTCAAGAATAAGAAATTGTATAGATATAAATAAAATACCAAATAATCATAATTTAGTTGAAAGTGTATATGAAATAGAAAGAGTATTTGGAAAAGAAAATACTAAGAATTTACTTATATTATTAAAGGATATATGTATTCAATATTTAGGATATGATGCGATTGAAAGGGTTAAACCTAATGGAGAGTTTATAGTAATGCCACCAAATTATAAAATGATTGGTATAAAATCCTATAATTATTTTGATAAACCAAGGATTATTACTACTACTAGTCCATGTGTTAATAAAAGATTTTATAATTATTTATTAATGAATTGGAAAGTAGAACAAATGCCTAGGTTTGTTTTAAATAGTAATGGAGTATATGAACCTATTAGTGTTAATGATTATGCTATTCAAAGTGAATCAGATATGATTTATAAAGAAGAGATAGATGCTATTAAAAAAATGGTTCCTCTAAAAGAAAGACCAAAGTATTTTAGATAAAATAATTAAAAGAATGTTTACAAATAAAAAAGATGTTGATATAATGATTTTCAACAAGCGAAAAATGACACATATTGTTTTTTGAAAATTTATTTCATAAATATTTATGTGTTTTTTTGTTTGTTAAAGAAAGGAGTGAGTATGCCGTATATCAGTGTAAATGGTATAAGCAAAACCTTTAAGGTTGCTAAAAGAAATAGTGGATTAAAAGCTGCCTTAAAGTCATTTTTCAAAAGAGAATATACATATATTGACGCTGTCAAGGATGTATCATTTGAAATTGAAAAAGGTGAAATTGTTGGTTATATTGGTCCAAATGGGGCTGGAAAAAGCACTACTATTAAAATGTTAAGTGGAATTTTATTACCAACCGCTGGAAACATAAAAGTATGTGGCTTAGATCCTTTTCGGAATAGAAGTAAATATGTTTCTAAAATAGGTGTAGTATTTGGATCTCGTAGTCAGTTAGCGTGGGATATACCCGCTGAAGATACCTTTGATTTATTAAAAGATATTTATAAGTTAAAGGATAGTGAGTATTTTAAGACTAAACAGGAACTAATAGAACTCTTAAATATTAAAGATATTATTAAAAAACCAGTAAGATCTTTAAGTTTAGGGCAGAGGATGAGGTGTGAAATAGCAGCTTCTCTAATACATAAACCAAATATTCTATTCTTAGATGAACCAACAATAGGGCTTGATGCTAGTAGCAAGAAAGTAATTAGAGACTTTATTCTTAAAATTAATAAAGAAAGAAAAGTAACAGTTATTTTAACTACACATGATATGCAAGATATTGCCTTACTCGCCAAAAGAATTATTCTTATTGGTAAAGGTAAAATCTTATACGACGGATCACTTGCAAAATTAAAATCTAGATATGGTAGCTTTAAAACAATTGATGTTAATACGAAGCAAACAATCAAGAATGTAAAAATGAAGGGAGTTATTAGTAGAAGTAAAACTGATTTTGGATATAGTTTTGTTATTGATTCTAATATAATAAGTGTCTCTAAATTTGTAAGTCATATAACAAGTAAATACTCTGTAGATGACATTGACATTGAAGGAGAACTTATAGATGATATGATAATAAAATTATATAAATACTATGAAATATGAAGGCATATTTAAATTATTTTAAGTTAAGAATAATAACAAATATGCAATATAGAAGTGCTGCAATAGCTGGTATTTCTACTCAACTATTTTTTGGTTTTTTATTTATAATGTTATATTTAGCATTATATGAATCAAATACAGGAGTTAATCCTCCAATGAATTATAAGAGTTTAGTATCATATTTATGGCTACAACAAGCATTTTATGCAATTACTTATCCTTTTTTAAGAGATAATGAACTATTTAATATGATTAGAAATGGAAATTTGGCTTATGAACTTATAAGACCACAAAATTTTTATTTAAAATTCTATGTTAAAATGCTTGCAGAAAGAGTAGTTCATGCACTTTTAAGATGTGCTCCAATTATAATAATTGGTTTGTTATTACCTTATCCTTATAAACTATATTTGCCTCCTACAATAGGAAATGGAATAATATTTTTATTATCATTAATATTATCTTGTCTACTTGTAACATCTTTATCATTAATAGTACATATTATTACTATGTTTACACTTGATGCAAGGGGAGTAGTTAGTGCATATTCAACTATAGCTGAAATATTTATGGGTGCAATCGTACCACTTCCATTTTTTCCATTATGGTTAAAAAGAATATCTGATTATTTACCTTTTAAGTATATTGGAGATTTTCCATATAGATCTTATTCTGGTGATATTAGTATTTTGGAAGGGAAAACTCTTTTATTAGGAAGTTTTATATGGTTGCTTATAATATTTATGTTCGGTTATATTTTATCAAAATATGCGCTTAAAAAGGCGGTTATTCAAGGTGGTTAAATTATATATTGAATCTTTTAAGAATAATATAAAAAGTCAACTTGAATATAAATCATCTTTTATAATGAATTGTATCAGTCAATTATTTGTATTCTTTACTTATTATTTTATAATAATAACTTTGTTTAATAAGTTTAATAATATAAAAGGTTTTACTGTATATGAAGTACTTTTATGTTTTTCAATTATTCATTTTGGTTTTGCATTTAATGAAACATTTTTTAGAGGAATAGATAAGTTTGAAGATCTAATTATAGATGGAAGTCTAGATAGATTCTTATTAAGACCTCAGAATATATTATTTCAAGTTATGTGTACAAAAATTGATTTTGTAAAAATACTTAGAATAATTCAATCATTAATTGTAATGATAATTGCTCTTGTAAACTTAGATATAGTATGGAATATAAGTAAAGTAATAGTATTATTATTAATGATGTTGTCTTCAATTTTAATATTTTTTGGATTGTTTGTATTAACTGCATCTTATTGTTTTGTTACCATACAAGGTTTAGAAATTAAGAATCTTTTTACAGATGGTGGAAAGAATCTAGCTCAATATCCAATTTCTATATATAGAAAGGGTATAATATTCTTTTTTACATTTATAATTCCATATGGATTTATAAATTATTATCCACTTTTATTTTTTATTGATAAAACTGATAATGTATTATATATGTTATCACCACTATTAGTAATAGTTTTTTTAATACCATGCTATTTATCATTTAAAATAGGTTTAAAACACTATAATAGTGT
>CAMKMS010000044.1 GCA_946413985.1 uncultured Mycoplasmatota bacterium | reverse complement strand
CATTAACTTTTCCATCACTATCTAATTTGACATAAACACTTTCATCTTTATTTAAAGCAAAAACTATTGTTGGATTAAATAACTGACTACAAACTAGTAAATATACTAAAATCTTTTTAATACTATTTTTCATTTTTCTTACTTCCTTTCTTAAACCCTAGAGTTGTTTTAATAATTAATTTATCAAATACTAATAAAATACTTGGTACAATAAACATAACTACAATCATACTTATTATTGCTCCTCGTGCCATTAGTAAGCAAAGTGATGATATCATATCATTACTTGATACTACATAAACGGCACCAGTTGCTCCAAAGAAGCACATTGCACTAACAAAAATTGATTGTACTGAACTCTTCAATGCATTTTCAACTGACTTCATTTTATCTTTACCAAGTTTTCTCTCATCAAGATATTTAGTAGTTAACAAAATAGCATAATCAATAGTAGCTCCTAATTGAATAGTACCAATAACAATTGATGAAACAAATGGAATACTTGTTCCTGTAATATAAGGAACACCCATATTAATAAATATTGCAAATTCAATAGCTGATACTAATAATACTGGTAAGCTTATTGATTTTAAAACAAAGAACATAATAACAAAGATAACAATAATTGATACATAACTTACATTAACAAAATCAATCGCCGTTATACCAACCAAGTCATTTGTAAGAGGTCCCTCACCTGCTACTATCGCTTCCTTATCATATTTTTTAACTATTTCATTTAAACTATCAATTTGCTTTCCTAATTCATCAGTAGCTATTTCATATTTAGAATTAACAAGAACTAATTTATATTTATCTGTTAATAATAAATTTCTTATTCTTGATGGTAATATACTTTCATTAAAACCATATTTACTAAAAACACTTGAAGATAATACATTATCAATACCATCTAATTTCTCAATCTCATCAATCATATTATTTATTTCATAGTTTTCAATACTATTATTTAAAATTATTAATTCTTGAGAAATCATTCCATATTCTTCTTTTAATTTCTTAGTAGCAATAGTATAACTATAATCATCTGGAATAGATGTATCTAATTTATAGTATACTTGAGTTTTCTTTTGGGCAATATATGCTGGTACTATCAATAATAAAAATACAATAAATATTGAGATAAAACACTTTTTAACAACAGGTGGAATAAAACTAAATTTAGGAGTAAAAGCTTTATGTTTTGTTTTAGTAATTAATTTATCAAATACTAATAATAGAACTGGATATAGTGTTAAAACAGTTATAACACCAAAAACAACACCTTTTGCCATAACAAGACCAATATCTGTACCAAGAGTTAACTTCATACTACACAAAGCAAGAAAACCTGCTATAGTAGTAAGTGAACTACCTACTACGGAAACCATTGTCTCACATATTGCTTTACTCATAGCTTCATCATTATTAGCACACTTCGTTTTAAAATATTGATATTTATGATACAAGAATATTGAAAAATCAGTTGTAACTCCAAGTTGTAAAACGGCTGCTATCGCTTTGGTAATATAAGATATATCCCCAAATATAATATTTGATCCCATATTAAATAATATCGATATACCAATATTAGCAAGCAGAATAAATGGAACGACATAAGAATCTAAGAATAATAATAAAATTATTAAGCAACAAATAACTGCAACCGTAACATATATAAGTGTTTCACTTTCAAATAGTTTTCTAATATCATGAACCATTGAACTCATACCACCAACTTCGATATTTTGAGATAATTCACTAATAGTATCAACGGCTTCCGTTGTCTGATCATCACTGGTTCCAGTTTTAAAAGTAATAAGTATCAACTTTGAATCATTTTTAGCTACTTTATCAAGCATTCTTTTAGGCAGCATTTCGATAGGTATTGTTGTTCCAGTAAAATCATTAATACTAACTACTTCACCAACACAGTCAATTTTTCTTATTTCTTCTTCTAATTTTTCTAATTCATAATCACTAGTATTTTCAACTATTGTAATGGAAAATGAACCAAGATGAAAATCATCAGTTAAAATGTTTTGTCCTTTTAATGTTTCAATATCACTTGGTAAATAAGTTAAAATATCATAATTTGTTCTGGTTTTAATAAAACCTAGAATACTAGGTATTAATAAAAGTAATGCAATAACAATTATTAATTTCTTTTTACTAACTATAAAATCGGCAAATTTTTTCATACAATCACCCAATCCAAAAATGTATTATAATCATCAAATATAATAAAAGCAAACACTAAATAATATATTTGTATAGATATCCAACATTTTTACAAATATGTATTAATTTATCCAACGTTTTATATGATATCTTTATTTGTGTTTAAGATTGTGTTATAATACGCTTATATTCAAAAAAGGAGTTATTTTATGAAAAAAGATGATTTAAGAATCATAAAAACAAAAAAAGCATTATATAATGCTCTTATTAACTTAATGAAAAATAAAACGTTTGAAGAGATTAAGGTATCTGATATATGTAATGAAGCTTTAGTTAATAGATCTACTTTTTATGCCCATTTTGAAGATAAATATACCCTATTATCTAGTTTTATTAATAGTCTAAAAGATTCTTTTTTAAATGAATTAAATACTAATACTAAAACATCTAACTCTAAAGAATATTATACGGAAGTAATTAAAATATTCTTAGCTCACATTGAACGAGAAAAAGATACATATTTATCAATTGCAATGCATAATAGAGATAGTATCCTCGTTGATATTATTTATGATGTAATTAATAAAGATATTAAAGATAAATTTAATGAAGATGAAAAATTAAAAGAATCATCCATACCAAAAGAAATTATAGCAAAATTCTTTTTTGGAGCAGTTGTTAATGTTGGAATATACTGGTTATATAATATTGATAAATATACTAAAGAAGAGATACTTAATTATTTAATATTATTAATTCCAAACGAGTTAAAATAAAAAGTTGGATATTGTTCCAACTTTTTTCGTAATACTATTTATATCACAAATTATATTACAAAAATTCCATTTTGTTCACAATCTCAAAAGTTTCCGACTTCTTTTATTTGATATTTTTTAATGTTTCAATTCTTTCATTTATAATATTTTCAAATTCTTCATTTGTATATTTTGGATCACGAGTATTTTTCCATATATCACAAGGAATTTCTTTACATTCTAAACAATTATTAAAGCCATGTTTTGTTACACAACAATTATATATTGCACATTCCTTACCACCTGTATGAAAAACTATTCCTTTGCAAGCATTACAACCAATACACATTTTATTTTCAAAACAATAACATTTACTACAATCCAAACCACATATACTAATATTTTTATTCATATTATTACCACCTACATATTAATTATATCATGTATTTATAATTTTATTATTCGGAATGTCAAAATTTTCCGAACAAAATAAAAGACTCTTTCGAGTCTAATATTATTCAGTTGGTTCTTTTGTTTCATTTATATTAATGAAATATGCTAATTTACCTTTATAAGTAAATAAAATGTCATATTTACCTTCTGGATAATCCATATTAACATATCCATTACCAACATATTTATAATTATCAGCTTCTGGTGTTTTATAATCAATTACATATCCACCATTATCATTTGCTAATTCTTCTAATTTAGTTAAAGATAATTTTTCTAATTCTTCTACTGTCTTGTGTGGTGTAATTAAAATCTTAACATCGTTAGCAGATCCACTATATTTTGTATCGATATAGAATTCAATCCATTCATTTAAGTAGAATGATG
>CAMKMS010000043.1 GCA_946413985.1 uncultured Mycoplasmatota bacterium | reverse complement strand
AAAAGCCTACCGTGAGGTAGGCAGTAGTCAAAATTTATTTTGACTTTTTGTTCTTACATTCTTATATTGCTTTTGTGAACTTATTCCACACATATAATCAAGACTTATATCTAAGTAATTACATAAATCATTTAATTTAGATAAAGGAATAGTATCAATGCCATTTTCCCATCCTGCATAAGTAGAACGACTAATACCAAGAATTTCTGAAAGTTCTTGTTGTGTTAGTTCTTTATTTTCTCTTGTTTTCTTCATTACATCATATGTCATATCGCACCTCTATAGTAATTTTTACATTAGTTGAAAAAAAATTAATAAAATTGTCGGGAAATAGTCTAAAATGTGATATAATGATTAAGCCGCGATTTATAGTTGGTATAGAGGAGTACTTTATGTATTGTGTTGTTGTGATAGTTTTATTTATAATTTTATTTATATTGATGTATATAATTTATAGAGAAAATATAGAAATTAAAAGGCAGAAAAGCATTAATATAAATTTATTAAAAGATAATAAGATATTAACTAATATTGATAAATACCAAATTGATTATTTAAAAAATGGTTATCGAAAAAAGAAATATAAGGGGAAGATTTTACTTGGTGATTATGATAAACATAGTATGTCTAATACTGTTGAGGTAATAAACAAGCTTGGATATGATGTAGATATAGTTAGTAATTCTACGGATTTATTATGTAAGTTGAAACTAAATAAATATGACTATATAATTACTAATTATTTATATAAAGAGGGTATGGATGGTATAGAGTTATGTAATGTTATTAAATATGAATTAAAAATAAATATACCTATTATTATTCTTTCAAGCAGTAATGATATGAAAGAAAAGTTTATGTGTGTTGCAGATTATTATATAGAAAAACCTCTTACACAAAATAAGTTAAGAAAAGTAATTACTCATAAATAACTAATAGTTATAAAACGGTTGATATTATATACTAAAATTGACTATTTTCAAAATAAATAGTCTTTTTTGTTGACTTTAATATTTTTAATGTTATACAATCTATTTGTAGATAGATGGAGGTTTTATGAGTAGATTAAAGTTGTTTTTAAAATCGATTAATATTAAAAGAGTAAATAATTTAAGGTTAATAGTTCCAGATAATTTTAAAGAAGTTGGAACAAAAGTGAATGATAATATTAATAAAATAAAAGGTACTAATATAGATTATATTGTTGATCCTAATTTAGTTAGATTTAATAATGGAGAAGGTAAATGTACATTTGAAGAATCTATTAGGGGCAAGGATGTTTATATATTGAGTGATGTATCTAATTATTCAATAACTTATGATTCTCAAGTGGGAATTCATCATATGATGCCCGATGAACATTTTCAAGACATAAAAAGAATGATTAATGCAACTTGTGGACATGCTAAAAGAATTATTGTAGGTATGCCTTATATGTATCAATCAAGACAAGATAAAAGAAATGGTAGAGAGTCTTTAGATCTTGCAATGGCACTTGGTGAACTTAGACACTATGGAACATCTGAAATAATTACCGCTGATGTACATAATAAATCAGCATGTGATAATGCATCACCACAGATGCCTATTAATAATTTTTATTGTAGTGATGATATTATTTTAAATTTAGTTGAAAAAGAGTATTTTAATTTTGAAAAGTCGATGGTAGGTAGTCCTGATTTTGGAGCGATACCTAGAGCTAATTTTTATGCCTCTATTTTAGGCGGCTTGCCACTTGGTGTATTTTATAAGAAAAGGGATTATAGTAAAGTGGAAAGTGGATTTAATCCTATTCAAGAACATAAATTCTTATATGAAGGAGATATTAGAGGCAAGGATGTAATTATAGTTGATGACATGATTGCAACAGGAACTTCTATTTTGGATTCTGCCAAACAACTTAAAACTAATAAAACAGGAAGAGTATTTTTAGTTGCAACATTTGGACTTTTTACTAAAGGATATGAAATGTTTGATGAAGCATATAGCAAAGGTGTTTTTGATAAGTTATATGTAACTAATTTAAACTATGTACCTGAAGTTATTAAAAATAAGCCTTGGTTTGAAGAAGTTGACTGTTCTATGAAACTAGCAAATATTATTTGTAATATAAATGAAGATAAACCAATAGGTAATCTATTAAATGCAAAAGCAGAAACAGTAGAAAAGATTAAAAAACTAAATCTAAATAGATAATTTAGTTTTTTCTTTACATAATTTTACACATATTATTAAAAAAGTTCTTGAAATATGCACAAAATATGATATAATCCTGACTTTGACAGTTTTTAGATGTTAAAAACTCCCTAAGCCTTATATTTCAATGTTTTTGGGAGTTTTTTCTTTGCTAAAAATATGCGTACCATGACTACTGTTTGATTTGCTTGAAAATTTTTTTTAGATCACTGTAAGTATTTATCTCATAATCAGTTCTAAAATCAAATCTTTCATGCAATTCATCAGTTAAATCGGTTCTAGTGTATGTAGGTAAATAACCATCTCCTTTTACTTCATATAAATTCATATTTTTTAGTGTATTGATTATTTGAGTAGTTGTATATTTATAATCTAATTTTTTTTCTAATAATCTATAAATAAATAAAGCGATAAAACATGTTAAAAAGTGGGCATTGATTCTATCTTCTCTTGAAAGATTAATCGGTCTTGCAAGAAAGTCACTTTTCATAATTCTAAACGATTCTTCTATTTCCCATCTACCTTTAACTATTTTTATTATTTCTTTAATATCACCCACTAAGTTGGTAGTAATGGCATAAAATCCATCATATTTTTCTTCTTCATCAATTTTTTCTTGGTTAATAGAATATTCAATGTTTTCTGCAACTTCACCATCATCGGTTGAATTTATTGATTCTATGAATCTTCTATAATCATTTTGATTTTTTCCTTTTCTAGTTACTTGATTATCTTGTATGCTTTTTCTTGCTCGCTCTATTTGATTGTTTCTAATATTTCTGCAATAATCAAGATATTTAAAACAGAATGTAACTATTAAATCTTGTTTTACAGATTGTGTTTCACATTCAACAATTTTATAGAATATAGTATCATAATATTTGTCTTTTAAAGAACTATCTTTTTCTATGCTTTCGATATTATAAACATTTCGTAAATCTCCAACAATTCTCCAATCACTTTTATCAAAAACTTTCTCTTTTATTTCTGATTTTAATTTTTTTAATGATTGAGTAATAACAAATGCTCTTCCGTCTTTAATATTATATTTTTTTATTTTATCAGATGATAGACCAGCATCAGTACATAAAATAATCTTTGTATCTTCTAATTTGAAATTTTTTACTATTTTTGTTTCTTCCGGTATTAATGTTTTTTGCTCATTTCTATTACCAGGATATATGTTCATTGATAAAGGTAATCCATCACCATCCATAAATAGTCCCATCCCAACTATTGGATTAGGTCTATGTTCTTTAGAAGCACCATATTTCCTTAAATCGTCTTCATCATCAATTTCAAAAAAATAGTTTGTACAATCATAGTATATAACTTTAGAGTTTCTATTAATCAAATTTTTACTATTATTAAAAATTTCTTGTTGTATAAAATCTAAATATTTAGCAAGATAACTTAAAGCTCTGTATTCGTCATGAAGTTCAAAATTAGGCATTTTAATAAACTTTTTGCATTGTTTAAATGTTTCTAATTTTGATGAAGGATAAATAATTCTAGCATAAACAAGATATGATAAAATTTCATTTAGATCAAAGTGAAATTGATGCTTTTTCTGTATTTCTTCACAAATGTTTTTAATATTCAAATCATTATATATTTTTTCTAAAAATAAATATCCGACATTAAATAGTTTATTAACATCTTTTTCTATTAATCTATTATTATTTTTCTTGATTAAAATAGTTTCATTATGGCCATGTTCTTCATTAAATTTTTTTACATATTCCTTTAGCCATATATTATAATCCATATTTCCAGCCATAATTTTAACATCTTCGATATTACCAATACGTTTAACTATTTTTGTGGAACGTTTTCCATTTTTAGTATAATCTTTAATTATATAGAATAGAGTTGTGTTTTTTGACTTAGACATCTTTAGGGTAAACTCAAAAATAAAAGTCACAATTTAATATCTAAAATTTGACAAAA
>CAMKMS010000042.1 GCA_946413985.1 uncultured Mycoplasmatota bacterium | reverse complement strand
TTAATAAATTGTTTTTTTTAGATCAATAATAACTTGGAAATTCACTTCTTGGGATGTGACATGATCCAGAATATGCACGATATCCACTTTGTTCTGAGCACCAAAGTCCAGTATTTGAATATACTCCATCCATATTATAAACTTTATAATTTATACTGCCACTAGTTAAATCACTATATTTATATGTTCTTATTTGAACTCCATATCCGCCAACAGAATGAGCTATTGTATAACTACCACTAGATTTATTATTACTAATAATTATCATTATGTGTTCATTAGCGTCAATTACATCTCCCGCTCTTCCATCTGAAAAGTTTGAATAAACATCTCCATATTTATTATTAATAGCTCCTTCATATCCGTATCCTCTAATAAGAGATAAACCAGCTTGTTTAAAAGTCCAGTTAACAAAATTTCTACAATCAAGTCCAGATAATACATAACTATTATTATGAGTTATTACTGTTCCCCATCCAGGATTTAATCCCCAATTTTTTCCTCTGTGGTACATTCCTCCTAATTGATATGGAACATGATAATTACTTCCTGATAATGTATTAACTAAAGTAGTGGCAACATTAACAACAGCATTTCTAGAATACAACCCTCCTGATTTTGCAGCAGAAGCTATAGTCTTATTTACTGAATCTATTGAAACATGATTTGTAATTGGATCTGGAGTTGGTTTTGTACCAGATTGACCAGAAGATGAGCCTCTTCCACTAGAATCAGATGAACTAGTATCTTCTTGTTTTGATAAGGTATCAGCACCATCGCTAAATAACCAATACATTAAATCAGAAATTCCATCTTTATTTAAATCTTCTGTCAAAGCCATTTGAGGAACTTTTCCATGAGTTGCTCCTTTATAATATGTATAATTTTTACTCTGGCCTATCCAATCATAAAATTTTTGGTGACTTTCAAATTCTCCATATCCCTTCATTCTTAATTTAGAATAGAATGCTTGTCCTTCTTTACCACCATATTCTTTCCTTTGAGTACTCATTGTAACTGCTGCAGCAAGATTTAAATCTTTCATTTCTAATGTTAATTCTAAAACTCCATGAGCTCCCATAGAATGCCCCATTAACACTACATTATTAGGATCTATATTATATTTTGCTTTAACATATTTAACAAGAGCATAAATTGTTTTATGATTTGATTTATGCCCTCCCCACCAACCAGGTGTAGCTTGTGGAGCAACTATTATTGCAGGAATTGGTGCAAGATTATATGAATTCCATTCTTTTACTACTTTTAATAAACCACTATTTAGAAATGCACTTTCTCCTACTTTTACTTCTCCACTTCCATGAAGCCATATTATTAATGGCAAACTAACTCCACCTAAACTACTTTCATCACTTGGAGCGTAAATTGCATAAGGATTACAATCAGATTCATATTCTTTTATTGGACCACTTCTTGCTTTATAGTATGTCCATTTAAAACTACTAAAATCTACCTTTGAATATTTTCCACCATTAACATTTTTTTCTGCTTCTCTTTTTTCATCAATTTTTTTCTTTAATTCTTCTAATCTTTTCTGATATTCTTCTTTTTTATCATTATCTTTTATAAATATTAAATAATTATTAGCAGTAATATAATCGTCATATTCTTCACTTGATTCAGCAGATTCTAAATAACCATCCATTGTTTTATTATATGCTGATTTAATTGTATCTCTTGAAATATTAGCTAAACACTTATCATATTCACTTCCTGGAGCTACAGTAGTTACTATTAAGTTTACAAGTGAAGGTATAAGAAAAATAAGAATAGCTGATATTATTTTAGAGACAGTTGTCTTTTTAGCTTTTTCTAATATATCACTATCACTATTTGATACTGCTTTAACATAATCTATCATTAAAGATACTATTAACAATATTGGAACAATAACTTTTATAATAGTAATTACAATATTTATAATATACATAACTTCTAATACATTTGGACTATCACATATATTTATTATCATATATTACTACTCCTTTTAAAATGCACTATCTTTTATATTTAATATGCATCTTACATTAGAAGATATTTCATAGTTTGAATTATTAGAATCATATAGTTTTCTAAGATTTATTTTTCCATTATCTAATTCAATAACATAATAAAATATTTCATTATTATCTACTTCATAGTACAAATTATTTAATAAAAACTTACCATTTTTATAAGTATCATCCATATTATTATTAATTTTTTTATTCCTAATTAAAATACTATTAGAATAACCATAACCACTTTCACTTATATAATCATTTTCTATAATAACATCTTCAATATTTTTTATTATAGATGGAAAATATGAAAGTCTATTAATAGTGGTATAGTCATTATATGTCATTAAACTAATTCCATTTATATCATTTATATCTATACTTTTTGATCCATTTGTTATACATTTACTATTTAATAAACTATTTAAATTATTATATGCATCATAACCACTTAACTTAATATTATATAAATTTTTACTAATCAAATCTATACTGGCATCATCATTTATTCTTCCTATAATCCAAGTTTTATTATCATATTCTATTTCATGCTTTATATTTTGTATTTCATGATAATTTTCTACCACTTTAACATCATCTAATGAATTTGTTAAATATCCCATAGAAACTATAAATGGAACATTAACTATATCCTCTTTATTGTTTACTATGTATAATTTAATATTAACTATATCATTAGAACCAATTACTCCACTAGCATTACCTTCTATAGTATATATAACAATATCACTATTAGTTAATAATTTGTAAAATGAACTAACTTCATTTGTAGATTTTATTTCTAAATTAATAATACTGCTTCCTTTTGATACTTCTATACTATTCTGATATTCACCATTAATTTTTAAATTATAATTAAGACTACCAGCAAACATCTCAACAGCACGTTTATCATTTGAATTATAAACAAAGTTTGCATATGTTATTCCAAATGAAATACAAACCACTATTAATAGTAGCAATAAAAATATTATTTCTTTTTTAAAAAACACAATATATTTATCTTTCATCTTACCATCATAATAATTATAATATATTTTTTTGCAAAACAAAAGACTTTATTTCTAAAGTCTTAATGTATTCTTTATTATTCTAAGATTTCTGAAACTACTCCAGCACCAACTGTTCTTCCACCTTCACGAATTGAGAATTTTGTTCCATTTTCAATTGCGATTGGAGTGATTAATTCAACAGTCATATCAACGTTGTCACCAGGCATAACCATTTCAGTACCTTCTGGTAATGTAATTACACCAGTAACATCAGTTGTTCTAAAGTAGAATTGAGGTCTATAGTTACTAAAGAATGGAGTATGACGTCCACCTTCTTCTTTAGATAGAACGTAAACGCTAGCTTTAAATTTCTTATGTGGTGTAACACTTCCTGGTTTACATAAGATTTGTCCTCTTTCAACATCTTCTCTGTTAATACCACGAAGTAAAACTCCAGCATTATCTCCAGCTTCAGCATAATCTAATGATTTTCTGAACATTTCAATTCCTGTAACTACAGTCTTTCTAGTATCTCTAATACCAACGATTTCAACTTCATCGTTAAGATTTAATTTACCTCTTTCAACACGACCTGTAACAACAGTTCCACGTCCTGTAATAGTAAATACATCTTCAATACTCATTAAGAATGGTTTATCATTATCTCTCTTTGGAGTATCAATCCATGTATCAACAGCAGCCATAAGGTCTTTAATTGGTTGTACCCATTTTTCATCACCTTCAAGAGCTTTAAGAGCTGATCCACGAATAATTGGAGTATTGTCTCCATCAAAACCATATTCATTTAATAATTCTCTAACTTCCATTTCAACTAAGTCTAGAAGTTCTTCATCATCAACCATATCACATTTGTTGATAAATACAACCATTTTTGGTACACCAACTTGACGTGATAATAAGATGTGTTCACGAGTTTGAGGCATTGGTCCATCTGTAGCACTAACTACAAGAATAGCACCATCCATTTGAGCAGCACCAGTAATCATGTTTTTAACATAATCAGCGTGTCCAGGACAGTCAACGTGAGCATAGTGACGTTTGTCAGTTGTATACTCAACGTGAGCAGTATTAATAGTAATACCTCTTTCTCTTTCTTCTGGAGCTTTATCGATTTGGTCATAAGCCATGAATTCTCCAAAGTATTT
>CAMKMS010000041.1 GCA_946413985.1 uncultured Mycoplasmatota bacterium | reverse complement strand
TCTTCAACTACTATTTGAGTATTTTTAATTGTTGCTTTTGCAATATCTTTTTTATATTCTTTTAAAACACTAGATATTGTTTCTTCAAATTTAAAAGAAGCAATAATATCATCAATGTTTTCATCTACTATTTGATTTAGCTCTTGTTTTAATTCTTCAATATCTTGATTTCGATAATAATTATATTTGCTAACTAATGTTTTAACATTATTATTTAGTTCAGTGATACCTGCATTAACAGCATCAGATCCATCGCTTAATTGTTTAGATGCATTAACAATTTTATCCATATTACTTTGTAATTCATTAATGTTATTATATAAACTATTTACTTCGTTAAATACATTTAAATTACTTTCTTCAAATGCATCAGTAGTAGCAACTGAGTATATTGGATTTAATTCAAAATTATCAGTATCATAGCTAATTTCAACTTTATTCATACTTTTTAAATCATTAATATTTAATGATTCATCTATGCCAGGAGAAGATAACGCAATTACAACCTGACTAACCCCATTATCGACAACTCTACCATTAGTAACTTTTATATTCTTATTATCAGCATTATTTAGAATAGTTGTTGTAATAATCATATAAGGAACATATATATCTTCTAGCGCTCCATTAATGTTATATTTTTTCTTATAATTATTTTTATAATTTAATACTATTTTAATATTACCTTTTTTACCTAAAATATTATCTACTTTTTGTTCTTTACCATTAAGATAATATTTAACCTCAATACTTATTGGCAAATCTTTTTTATAGGTTCCTTGATAATAGATATCACTACCACTTGTTTCCCATATTAACTTATTATCATTTTGACTAAATTTACTATTATCATTTAAATTTTTAATATCAAATAAATTTGTTTTATCTAGGACTTTTTTGTCAGAAAAATTATACAAATGCTCTGATGCTATGGCATTATTTACTTTTCCATCTTCTTCAAGACGAACATATATGCTTTCATCTTTTGTGAGTGCATAAACTCCTGTTACTTGAAATAACTCACAAGCAATTAATATATAAGCTAATAATTTTTTTAATACTTTTTTCATGCTAACTTTCCTTTCTTAAATCCTAATGTTGTTTTTATTATTAATTTATCGAAAACTAATAATACACTAGGAACAATAAACATAACAACTAACATACTAATAATGGCTCCTCTAGCCATAAGTAAGCATAATGAACTAATCATATCAATTTTTGAAACCATAAATACTCCAAAGGTTGCCCCAAAGAAGCACATAGCACTAACAAAAATTGATGATACAGATGATTCCAATGCCTCTTCCACCCCATTTATTTTATTTTTACCTCTTTTTCTTTCTTCTAAATATTTTGTAGTAAGTAATATTGCATAATCGATTGTTGCTCCAAGTTGAATAGTACCTATTACAATTGAAGAAACAAATGGAATACTAGTACCATTCCAATATGGAATACCCATATTTATAAATATGGCAAATTCGATTGATGTTACAAGTAATATTGGTAAACTAATTGATCTAAGTACAAAGAACATAATTAAGAAAATTACACCAATTGATACATAATTAACATTTTTTAAGTCAATAGCTGTTATTTCTACCAAATCATTCATTAAAGGTCCTTCACCAGCTAAAATTGCCTTACTATCATATTTCTTAATTATCTTATTTATCTCTTTTATTTGACTATTTAATTCATCAGTCGCTAGTTCATAATTTGAATTAATTAAGATTAATTTATAATTATCTGCTTCTAATACTTTTCTTATTTTAGATGGAATCACTGTACTAGATATTCCATATTTAGTTAATAAATTAGACGAAATAACATTATCAATACCATCTATTTCATTTATTTCATCAATCATACTATTTATATCTTTAGAATCCATATTTGCATCAATCAAAACTATCGATTGAGTTATCAATCCATATTCATCTTTTAATTTTTTACTTACAATACTGTAATCATAGTTTTCAGGAATACTTTTATCCAGATTATAATAAACTTCTGTTTTTCTTTGAGATAAATATGCAGGTATTAACATTATTAAGAAAATTATAAATATCCATTTATATCTCTTAGTAATAATTGGTTTAATAAATCTAAATTTAGGAATTATTGGTTTATGCTTTGTTTTTTGAATAAACTTATCAAATAATAGCAATATAGATGGATAAACTGTAAGTACTGTAATAACTCCAAATACTACACCTTTAGCCATAACAATACCAATATCTTTTCCTAAACCAAATTTCATACTACAAAGGGCTAAAAAACCTGCAATCGTTGTAAGTGAAGATCCAATTACTGAAGTCATAGTCTCATTAATTGCTTCTTTCATGGCTTCATCATTAGTCTTTTTATTTTTCTTTGCCGCTTCATATTTATGATATAAGAATATAGAAAAGTCAGTTGTTACTCCTAATTGAAGTACTGCTGCTATTGCTTTAGTAATATAAGATATTTCTCCTAAAAAGACATTTGTTCCCATATTAAATAATATTGATATTCCAATATTGGCAAGAAGCAATAATGGAACAATATATGAATCTAACGAAATCATTAATACTGTTAAACAACAAAGAACTGCTAATAAAACATAAGTGAAAGTTTGACTTTCAACCAGTCTTCTCATATCTAATGACATAGCACTCATGCCACCAACTTTAATATTCTTAGATAATTCTTTTATCGCTTTTACTCCATTAGCCGTTTCTTCATCACTCGTTCCAGTCTTAAATGTTATAAGTAATAATTTAGAATCATTACTTGTAACTTTGTTAAGTAAATTTTGTGGGAGTATTTCTAAAGGAATAGTTGTACCCGTAATGTCATTAATGCTAACTACATCATTAACGCACTCGATTTCTCTTATATCATTTTCCAAAGCAATCAATTCTTCATCACTAACATCATTATCTACTAAAGATACAGAAAATGCTCCCATTTTAAAATCATCTTTTAAAATATTTTGACCTCTTAAAGTCTCAATATCACTGGGTAAATATACTAAAATATCATAATTGGTTTTTGTTGCTAATAAGCCAATTATTGAGGGAATTAGCAATAATAAACTGATGATAAAAATAATTTTTTTGTTTTTTACTACAAAGTTAGAAAACTTATTCATTCTTTCACCTCGCTAATAGATTGTATTACCATACAAATAAAATTACCACAACATAACAATATTAATGAATGATATCCAACATTTTTTAAAATATATATGTATATTTATCATACAATTTGTATGTTATTTGATTTTTTGTTTAATTGGCTCTATAATTATTTTGAGGTGTTTTATATGAATAAAAAAACTGATTTAAGAATTGTTAAAACAAAAAAGGTATTATTTGATACCTTAATTAAGCTTATGAGACAAAAGAATTTTGATAAAATTAAAATATCAGATATCTGTGATGAAGCACTAATAAATCGTTCAACATTCTATGCTCATTATGAAGATAAATATGAACTCTTAGATGATTTTATTGAAGATTTAAAAATGTCTTTACTTAAAGATTTAGAGGATAATGTACATAATATAAATACCAAAGAATATATTATGAAATTATTAAGCATTTTAATAGATCATATTGATGAAAAAAGAGATATTTACAGTGCTATTTTCTTAAATAATAGAAATGGATTTTTAGTTGATTTTTTAATTGATGTTATTGAAAGAGAATCTTTAGAAAGATTAAAAAATAATAATGATATTGTGAAGTCAGAATTACCATTAGATATATTAGTAAAGTTCTATGCAGGGGGATTAATAAATGTCTGCGTGTCATGGCTTACTCGTAAAGAAAAGTATAATAAAGAAGAATTACTAGGGTTTATAGATAAATTAATACCTGAAAAAATATAATGTTTTTTCAAAATAATCTAATTTGTTTAAAGTTATCATAAAAGATTAGAGTTTTTAATTCTAATCTTTTTGTACTATTACTATATTGTGAAAAACCTTTTGTTCGTAATATTATTTAAAAAAAGAAATTGGATTTCTCCAACTTCTACTCATCGCAATCTCAAAAGTTTTCGAACTATTATCTAATTACCTTTTTTAATACTTTATTAAATTGTTCTGGTGTATCCATATTAACAATATGACCAGCACCTTCAAATTCTACATACTCACTTTGTGGTTCAGATTCATACCAAATCATAGAAGCTTTTTTAGCCATTTCATTATCATGGTTTCCAACACCAATT
>CAMKMS010000040.1 GCA_946413985.1 uncultured Mycoplasmatota bacterium | reverse complement strand
CACACGCCTTTCACGCGTGCATTTATGGGTTCAAATCCCGTACGGGTCACCATTTTGTTAATAACTACTTCTAATAAGTAGTTTTTTATTTAAAAAAAATCTCATTTAATTGAGATTATTTTATTTGTTAATAATTAGTAGAAATAGTTACTGATTCAATTGTATTATTATTAAAATTAAATTCAATATATGAGTTTTGATTTGTTTTATCATTATTGAAGTAATACTTTAAACTAATACTATTATTATTTGTATTTTCATCAACTTTATCAAATCCCATGTCTTTCATTTTATTTTTAACAGAATCAAGACTACTTGTATATCCAAGTCCACCTATAAATAATGCATTTTCACTTCCATCTTTTGGATTATAGAATGTTATATTATATATTTCACAATCTTCAACATGTGCACTTTGTGTTCCATTATTATAAACCATAACGCTTGCTCCACCAGGTGCAGTTCCAATTCTTCCACCATTTGTTGAAGTGCCGGGATCTACATCGATTTTTGCAAAACTTTCTTCCCAAATCCAACCAATATTATTAAATGGAGTTTTTGTCTCTGGAAAACTGAAAACAACACCATTTAAATATACTTGATTAATAGACAACGTATTAACATCAAAATCTTGATTTACATTACTTACGTTATTATTAGTAGGATTCGTATCTATTTTATTATTATTCTTAGTTAAAAAATATACTATTACTCCAATTAAACATAAAACTATTAATATTATTGGAATAATTATAATAAAATTTTTCTTTTTAACTACATTTTCTTCAACTGATGTTGAAATTTGACTTATGTTTGATATTTCATTATTATTTTCTACATTATTAATTGTTGTTTCTTTTTTAACTTCAGGAATTTCTTGTACATTAGGAGATACTGGAATATATGTATTAACAGGTGTTTCTCTTACTTCTAGAGTATTCAATGGTTCATTTGTTATAGGAGTTTGAGAAACTGGTGTTTCAGGAGTCGCAATTGTTTCTTCTACAATTGGAGTTTCTATAGAAATTATTTCTGAAGGTGTATTTATTGTTTTAGGCTCTATTTCCATATTATTAGTATCATTCTCTATTATAGTTACTGGAACTTCTTCTATTGCTGGTGGAGTATTAGTTACTGGAGTTTCTGAAACACTTGGGAAAATATTTTGATTATTATTACTATTATCTTCCATTTTTACTCTCCTCTCTATTCTAAATTATAACATAAAAAAAGAAAATAGTATAATGTTTTTAATTATAAAACATTATTATTTTCCAAGTAATCTACTAATAATTTTGTTGCTTTAGCTCTATGTGAATACTTTTCTTTAAATTCAATTGGCATACTTGCCGTAGTTTTTCCATTTCCATCTTCTGAAATAAATATAGGATCATAACCAAATCCACTAGTTCCAGATTTTTCTTTAGCTATTACACCATTCCAGATACCTTTAAATAATTCTTCATGTCCATTTTCATCTATAAAACAAATAACACAATTAAATTTTGCTTTTCTATTTCTCTTTCTTTTTAAAGCATTTAATATATAATTGTTTCTTTCATCTTCAGTTTCTATCCCTTTATACCTAGCAGAATAAATACCTGGTTCATTATTTAATGCTTCCACTTCAAGTCCACTATCATCACTAATAACATTTTTATGAGTAAGTTCATATATTGCATAAGCTTTCAAATGAGCATTTTCTTCAAATGTAGTACCAGTTTCATCTACATCAATATTTATACCTGCTTCTTTTTGACTTATTACATTATATCCATATTTATTAAGAATTTCTTTATATTCTTTTATTTTTCCTTTATTATTACTTGCTACTATTAAATCTTTCATAGTTTACCTTCCCCTTCCAGAAACATATTCTTCTTCATAATAATTATTTGTATTATATCCCATAAGTATTTTTTCGTTATAACTTTTTTTAAATTCTTCTTCAATTAATATTAATTTAGCAAGAATTGATTTATATTCACTTTCTTTCATTTCTTTTCTATATTTATTAATTATAATACCTTTTAATTTATTAAGTTCATCTAAAACCATACCACTATCTTCATCACTAGTACCATCTTCATTTAAAATACGCAACATAAAATTAATGATTTTATCTATTTTTTTATTAACTCTTTTTCTAATGTATTCTTCCTTTAGTTTATCATCTATCAATAATACTTTTTCAGCTTTTATTTGCTGATTTTTAACATTATTTTTAGGCTTTACAGTCATGCCATCTAACTTGATATTATAACTAGCAAGTTTTTTATCATTACCTTTTTTATCTATTACGTACTTCATAATCATCATTCCTTACTACTTTAATAAATCACTTCTGTATTCCCTTGTTATTCTTTTTCTTTCACTTTCCCTATATTCTTTTATTTTTTTATGATCTCCACTTAATAGAACATCTGGTACCATCATTCCATTATATTCTCTTGGTTTTGTATAAACTGGATAATCAAGTAAATTATCATTAAAGCTTTCATACTCAAGACTCGTATCAGTTATTACTCCATCAATTAGCCTAATTACCGCATCACTTATCATCATTGATGGAAGTTCTCCACCTGTCAAAATAAAATTACCAATAGATATACACTCATCTGCAAGTGTATATATTCTTTCATCAAATCCTTCATAATGGCCACAAATAATTATTAAGTGTTTATAACCAGTTAGTTCTAAAGCTTTACTCTGATTAAAAGTTTTCCCTCTAGGTGACATTATAATAATATGTGAATCCTTTGTCTTAACACTATTTACTGCATTAAATACTGGTTCACACATCATTATCATTCCTCCTCCCCCTCCAAATTGATAATCATCAACTTGATTGTTTTTATAAGGAGTATAATCTCTAATGTCAATAATATTAATTTCAACTTTTTTCTTTTCTATTGCTCTTTTAATAATACTTTCATTTTTAAAGCCATCAAACATTCCTGGAAATAAAGTAAGTATATCTATTTTCATAAGAACACCTCTATATCATGCATATATATGATATTATTTTGCTTATCTATTTTTTCTATAAAATCTTTATTATATGGAATAAATTTATCATTAACTTTAATCATTCTATTACCATTATCGTTTCTGTATTCAGTTATTATACCAACTTCTTGTCCTTTTGAATAGACTTTCATCCCAGAAAATTCACTTTCAAGTATTTCATTATCATTTAATATTAAATCACTATCTAAAACATAAACATTATATCCTTTATATTTTAAAACATCATTAATATAATCTATGCCAACAAATTTAACCATATCAAATTGTTTATGAACTCTATATGTTTCTATTTCTTCTTTATCTTTAAATTGTCCAATATAAAGATTAAAACCTTTCTTAAAAACTCTATCTTTATATTCAAAATTAGAAATAATTCTAACTTCTCCTTTTAAAGCATGAGTATTAACAATTCTTCCTACATTTATATATTTCATATTTTACCCCTTATACATATAATATAAAACAATACCACTAGATACTCCAACATTCAAACTTTCACATTGTTCATTCATATCTATTCTAACATTCATATCACATTTATTTAATACATTTTCACTTATACCATTTCCTTCATTTCCAAAACAAATTGCATATTTATTAGTTTTAGGTATATTATTAAGACTTATAGATGATTTAAGACTGGTTCCATATATTTTTATATTACGCTTTTTAATTTCTTCAATAATATTATCTAAATTTCCAATAATAATATTTATATTATAAATCATTCCACCAGTACTTCTAAGTACCTTATCATTATATGGACTAACACATCCTTTCGATAATACAATAGTATCAATATTGAATGCTACACAATTTCTAATAATCGTTCCAACATTACCTGGATCTTGAACTTCATCAAGTATTACTATTCTATCTCCAAGTTCATTTTTATTTATAAATTTTGATACACCAATAATCCTAGGAGTACTATTTAATGGACTCATACTTTTCATAACATCAAGTGTTACATAATCATAATTAAAGTTATAATTACACTTATTACCTTCTAAAACATATAGTTCTGTTAATAAATTGTTTTTTATGGCTTCTTCTACAAGATTTTCTCCTTCAATAACAAATAATCCTTCATTCATTGAAATCTTTTTATCAAGAAGTTTTCTTACATGTTTAATTTTATTATTATCACGTGATGTTATTAACATATTATTCCTCCTTTAATATTTTTGTGTTTTCCTTATAATTTGGTTTATATTTTTTTACATAATTCCAAAATGATTTAGAATGATTAAATTCTAAAAAATGACATAATTCATGAATAATTACATAATCAATTTCATCTATACTATATTTTATTAATTCACTATTTAACTTTATTATTTTTTTTGCTTTATTATTGTAACCCCATTTTCTTCTCATATGGCCTATCATAAGTTTAGGATATGGAATATTTTCTTCAAATAAATTATAACATATATCTAGTCTTTCTTTGAATACTCTTTCACATTCATGTTTTAAAAATGTATTTAAGTATGATTTATTTTTAACATAAATATTATCATCAATAAATTCAATTTTAGAGACTGTATTTAATAAGATTACATTATACTGTTTTCCTAGATAATAGAATTCTTCTTTCTTCTTTTCTTTCTTTTCTAATCTATCACTAATTTTTATTACAGCATCTTTATTATTAGTTATAAAAGATAAAATCATTCCTTTTGTAACAAAGTAATTACAAGAAATATATATACCATCTTCTTTTACTCTAAGATACATATTTTTATTATTTTTACGTGTAATAAAAACGTTAAATACTTTCCCATCTAGTTCTACTTGCATAACATACCTCTTTAAAAAATTATACCATAAAAAAAGAAGTTCTTAATAGCGAACTTCTTTAATTTTTAATTATTCTACAATTTCTTCAGGTACAACTTCAACTTCTTCTACAGCTTTAGCACTTGGTTCTTCATGAACTTCGTGTGTTTCAACTGGTTCTGGTGTATGAGTTACTTTTGGTGCTGGAGTATGTACTGTTTTAGATTCACTTGGTGAGTTTGGTTCAGGTTCACTTGGTGTATCTTTTGTAGGATTACTTGGTTTTTGTGGTTCTGATTCACTTGATGAGTTTGGCTCAGGATTACTTGGTGTATCTGGCTTAGAATCAGTTGATATCTCTGTTGTAGGATTACTTGGTTTTTGTGGTTCAGGATCACTTGGTGTGTCTCCTACTTCAGGATCACTTGGTGTATCTCCTACTTCAGGATCACTTGGTGT
>CAMKMS010000039.1 GCA_946413985.1 uncultured Mycoplasmatota bacterium | reverse complement strand
GGATATACTAAATCAGGATATACATTTGCTGGATGGAAAAAAGATAATACAGGAAGTGTATTACAAGCAGGTACTAGTATAAAGAATATAGTAACAAGTGGAGAAGTAAAATATTATGCACAATGGACAAAAAATGGAAAAACACTTAAAGTTGCATCATTTAATATTGGATACTTCTCATGCGGTAGTAGTACTGGAATAACATGTGAAAAAGAATGGAATGTCTATAGTATATCTAATTATACAACTAATAAAATTAATGAAAAGAATATTGACATAATTGGATTACAAGAAGCAAGAGATAATTATAATGCTGCTTGTAAAAACAATGGAGGTTATTGTTATTTTAATAAAGTTCGTTGTGGATGGGAAGTTGAAGGATTAACTAGAATACTTAGAAGTCAGGGATTAAATCCAAATGATAGTACTGAACTAAATAAACACTTTCTACATAGTTGTCCAGATAATGCTAATGCAATATATTCTAAATATGTTGTTAAGGATAGAAAGACAACAGTTTATACAGGTGATTCTAGTAGAACAATAGATAAAGTAGTAGTTAATGTAAATGGAGTTGATATATCTTTTTATAATACACATTTGTCATTAAAAGGTGCTGCAAATATATCTAATTTTGAACAAATAGCTAGTATTGCTAGTAGTGATCCAAATCCTATTATTATAACTGGAGATTTTAATTATAGACAAATAGATAGATATAATACATACTTAAAAAATAATGGATTTATAATTGCAGCACACGATGATATAAATCATAATATGAATAATGGACCACATTATATGGATTCTATTTTTGTGAGACCATATGGTTCAAATGGAGTAAATCATATAAATGTTGTTTCGCATGAAACAGTTGATGCTTATGCAAAGTATTCTGATCATAATATGATTATAGCAACCTTATCAGTTTATTAAGAAAAAACTATTATAAGTATAATTTATAATAGTTTTTTTGTATTATTTTTTAGATTTAAAAATATCATATTTAGATAATGCAAGTGTTTTATAATCAGTTGGTAAAGAATCTAAAAGTTCAAATAAATTTTCATTTTCTTTTGGAGTATAAATACATGCAAGAGCATTTAGTAAATCTAAATTGTATCCAAGAGTATTTAAGTATTCTAAATATTCGTAGTATTCATTTACATTTAAACTAATTGCTTTTTTACCAAGTAAATAATTTAATACTATAATTGCATAGCAATAATAATCTGTATTTTCATCTATTAATAGTTCTGATAATTTAATACTTTTTGTATTTGGCAAATATTTAAATGGAAAGTCTCTTAAATTTTTGTTAGTTGCTAAATATTTTGATGGAAATGGTTTATTTCCATTTATTTTACATGAATCCATATCTACAAAACTAATACCTTTTGTTTCTAAATTATAAACAATATTTCCTTCATGTAAATCACCAATGAAGAAATCACTAACTCCATTATATTGTCTTACTTTTTTAATTTTATCTAATACTTGTCCAATTTGAATTAATAATTGTTTTTTAAATTGAAGTGAAAAATTATTACTGGATAGTAATTCATCTAAGTTCATTCCATTTACAAGTTCCATAGTAAATCCAATTATTCTATCATTATAAATTGCTAGTTTGTTTGGTAGAACTAACTCTTCAATTCCTATATCTTCACTTTTACTAATTAATGAGTTTACTGTATAAAGTTTATTTCCAAAATAGTCTCCTTCATCTATGAATAATTTTTTTAACATCACTTCTTTATTTGTCCATTTATCTTTTTCTGGCACTATAAAAAGTTCACCTTCGGTGTTGTAGGTTTTTGTTTCGTATTTGATTAGTGAATCATATAATTTTTTTGACACATCATATACTTGCATAATCTACCCCTTTAAAACGGCCATATTATATCATATTTTGTTAAAAATATCAATATTTATGTAATAGTGAGAATGGAATAATAATTCCATTAATGTAATTATTTTTTTATTGTTTTATAATATCAAAAATGATAGAATATATTTGCTAAATTATAAGGAAGAAATATGAATGAAAAAAAGTTTGAATTAGTTTCTAATTATAAACCTAGTGGAGACCAAGTAGAAGCTATTAAAGAATTAGTTGATGGAATTAAATCTGGTAAAAAAGATCAAGTTTTACTTGGAGCAACAGGAACTGGTAAAACATTTACTATGGCTAATGTTATAGAAAGAGTGGATAAGCCGACTCTTGTTTTAGCACATAATAAAACTTTAGCTGGACAATTATATGCTGAATTCAAAGAATTATTTCCTAATAATAGAGTAGAGTATTTTGTCAGTTATTATGATTATTATCAACCAGAAGCTTATGTTCCAAGCAAAGATTTATATATAGAAAAAGATTCATCAATTAATGATGAAATAGATGAACTTCGTCATGCTGCAGTATCATCAATAATAGATAGAAGAGATACTATAATAGTTTCTAGTGTATCTTGTATATATAATATTGGTGAAAAAGAAGAATATATAAATAAAATGTTAAATTTATATGTTGGACAGAATATTGAAAGAGATGATATTTTAGAAAAATTAGTATCTATGCAATATGAAAGAAGTGTTATGGATTTTAAAAGAGGTACTTTTAGAGTTAATGGTGAAGTAATCGAATTAATACCAATTGGAGAAAAGAAAAGTGGTATAAGAGTTGAAATGTTTGATACTGAAATTGAAAAAATATCTCTTTTTGATCCATTAACTGGTAAAAATATAAGTAGTGTTAAAACTATTAGCATATTTCCAGCATCACTTTTTGTAACTAGTGATGAAAAAATGAAAGAAGCAACATCTCGTATAGAAAAAGAATTAGTTTCTAGATTAAAAGAATTACATGAAGAAGGTAAATTATTAGAAGAACAAAGATTAAAAGAAAGAACAATGTATGACCTTGAAATGTTAAAAGAAACTGGATTTTGTCATGGAGTAGAAAATTATAGTAGACATTTATCACTAAGAGATGCAGGTGAAACACCCACTACACTAATAGATTTCTTTCCAGATGATTTTCTTTTAATGATTGATGAAAGCCATGTTACACTTCCTCAAGTAAGAGGTATGTATAATGGAGATCATTTGAGAAAACAGACGCTTGTTGACTATGGATTTAGATTACCTAGTGCTATGGATAATAGACCACTTAAATTTGATGAATTTAGAAGTAAATTAAATCAAGTAATTTATGTTTCAGCAACTCCAGGTGACTATGAGTTAGAGTTATCTGGAAAACCAGTAGAACAAATTATTAGACCAACTGGTTTATTGGATCCAAAAATTGAAGTTAGACCAACTAAGAATCAAATTGATAATATATTAGAAGAGATTAATAAGAGAATTGAAATGAATGAAAGAGTTTTGATTACAACTCTTACGATACGTATGAGTGAAGAATTAACATCTTACTTAAAAGAACTAGGATATAAAGTTACATATTTACATAATGAAATAAAAACATTAGAAAGACTTAATATAATTAGAAATTTAAGACTTGGTAAAATAGATGTACTTGTTGGAATAAATCTATTGCGTGAAGGACTTGATATTCCTGAAGTATCACTTATATGTATAATGGATGCTGATAAACAAGGATTCTTAAGAAGTGATAGAAGTTTAATTCAAACTATAGGTCGTGCAGCTAGAAATGAGCATGGTGAAGTTATAATGTATGCCGATTATATAAGTGATGCTATGAAAATAGCGATTGATGAAACAAAGAGAAGAAGAAATATACAAGAAAAATATAATAAAGAACATAATATTGTACCTAAAACAATTGTTAAAGAAATTAGAGATGCTATTACAAATGATGTAATAGAAGAAAAATTAGAAAAGAAAAAGTATTCAAAGAAAGAACTTAATGATATGATTTCAAAATTAGAAATAGAGATGAGGGAAGCAGCAGGCCGTCTTGATTTTGAACGTGCTACTGAACTTAGAGATATTATATTTGAATTAAAGGATATAGATAAATAATAATGAAGTAGGATTTCTTTTAATGATAATATATGATAAAATATTAATCCGGAGTTGAGAATTATGAAAAAACCAGATATGAAAGAAGCAAGAAAAAGACAACAAAAAGAAATAAAATATACAAAATATAAAACTAAATCTAATAAATTTGGAAATAATAAAACATATTTTGTAAGAACATATGGATGTCAAATGAATGAACATGATAGTGAAAAAATATGTGGTATGCTTGAAAGTGTTGGCTTTAAGAAAAGTGAAGATATAGAAAAAAGTGATATTGTAATTTTAAATACTTGCGCTATAAGAGAGAACGCTCATGATAAAGTATTTGGTTTTTTAGGTGTTTTAAAACATATTAAAGATACTGTTAATCCAAATCTTATTGTAGGTATATGTGGTTGTATGTCTCAAGAAGAGGTTGTAGTAAATGAATTAATAAAAAAATATAAATATGTTGATTTTGTATGTGGAACTCATAATTTAGATAATTTACTTACACTTATTGAACAAAGAATACAAACGAATAATAGACAAATAGAAGTACTAAGTTATGAGGGGGATGTAGTTGAAGACATTCCAGTTATTCGTGAAAGTAAATATAGTGCATGGGTTGATATTATTTATGGATGTGATAAGTTTTGTACATATTGTATAGTTCCTTATACAAGAGGAAAGCAAAGAAGTAGAAAAAAAGAAGATATAATTGAAGAGGTAAAACAATTAAAAGAATCTGGATTTAAAGAAGTAACATTACTTGGTCAAAATGTTAATGCTTATGGAAAAGATATTTATAATGATTATAATCTAGCTAATTTACTTAGTGATGTAGCTGATACTGGTATTAAGAGGGTAAGATTTGTGACTTCTCATCCTTGGGATTTTACAGAAGAAATGGTAGATGTTATTGCTAAGCGTGAAAATATTATGCCTTATATTCATTTACCTCTTCAATCAGGTAGTAATAAAGTATTAAAATTAATGAATAGAAGATATACTAAAGAAGATTATTTAAAACTTTATAATTCAATTCGTAAAAAAGTAAATAATTCAAGTATTACTACAGATATAATCGTTGGTTTTCCTGGTGAAACAGAAAAAGATTTTAATGAAACTTTAGAAATTGTTGAAAAATGTAAGTTTGATGGAGCTTTTACTTTTGCATTTTCTCCTCGTGAGAATACTCCAGCCTCTCTTATGAAAGAAACTGTGAGTGAAGAAGAAAAAATGGATAGACTACACAAACTAAATGAAATAGTTAATAAATATAGTAATATAGCAAATAAAAAGCTAGAAGGAACTATTCAAAAATGTTTAGTAACTGATGTTAGTGAAAAAGATGATAATAAAGTATGTGGATATACAGAAAATATGAAGCTTGTTAATATTAAAGGACCTAAGTCATTAATTGGAAAAATAGTTGAAGTTAAAATAGTAGAAGCAAAGAGCTTTTCATTAGATGGAGAATATGTTAAATAGCATATTCTTTTTATATGAAAAAAACTTTTATTTTGTATTTTTTTATGTTATCATAAATATGATAATAGGTGATTTTAGTATGAAAAGAATTATAAGATTTTTAATTGTATTATTGTTTATGGTACCAGTAATAATAAGTGCCAGTGTATATGATACAGAAGTGGGTAAAGCCAATCAATTATTGAATAAGGAAAATTATGTACATACATATGATAAGTATATAGTACATGGAACTAATATAAAATTTGAATTTAGTAATGGAACAAATAAAGTTAATTCCTCATTTACAAATGGTGGATTTATTAGTATGG
>CAMKMS010000038.1 GCA_946413985.1 uncultured Mycoplasmatota bacterium | reverse complement strand
CTACACCATATTCTTTTAATTTTTTAATAGTTTGTTCTGCTGATGGTTTTGGTGGGTCTAAAAATGCGATTAAACCAATTAATGTAAAATTCACTTCATCCTCTACATCATACTTATCTACACCAGTATATTCTGGTTTAACAGCAAGAGCAATTACTTGCATTCCTTCTTTTGCCATTTTTTCTGCTTTTTTATTTATTTTTTCTATTATTTCTTTTGTGATTTGCACTTCTTCTCCATTTACTCGTGCCATATCACATACTTTTACTATTTCTTCTAATGCTCCTTTAGCAATTATTCTAATTTTATCATGATGAGTAACAACTATTGATGATCTTTTTCTCATATAATCAAATGGAATTTCGTCTATTTTTTTATAGTTAGATATATCTACATTATGACTTTTGGCATATTGAATAATAGCTTTATCTACGATGTTTTTATATCCTGTACCAAGAAAACTATTAACATATGCACATTTTAGTACATAATCATCATCTTCTCCATCAACATTTATATATTTTTGGAGTTCAATATTGTTCTTTGTAAGTGTTCCTGTTTTATCTGTACATAATACATCCATAGAACCTAAGTTTTGTATTGATTTAATACTTTTAACAAGTGTATTCTTTTTAGCTAATGCTTTACTTCCTTTAGTTAAATTAACATTTACTATCATTGGTAACATACTTGGAGTTATTCCTACTGCAACTGATAAAGCAAACATTAATGCTTGATTAATACTTCCTCTTATCATTCCATAGATAATGAATACTAATATACATATTATTACCATGCATTTTATTAGTAATCCTGTAATATGATTCATACCTTTATCAAAAGTTGTTTCTTCTTTAACTACTTCTTTTTGTTTATTCATATTACCTATAAAAGTATCAAGCCCAGTTTTAATAACTACACCTTTTCCTTGACCACTTATAACATTGCAACCCATTAAACATATATTATTAATATCTATAGGATCATCAGATTTACTTTCTATATGAATATTCTTTTCTACTGCAGCACTTTCACCTGTAAAAACGGATTGATTTATAAATAAATCTTTACTTTCAAATAAATATAAATCTGCCGGTATAACACTTCCTGCACTTAATGTAATAATATCTCCACAGACTACTTTTTCTTGTCTTATTTCTTTTTGTTTACCTTCTCTTATAACATCAGTAAATATTCTTATCTGTTCTTTTAATTTTTCGTTGAATTTATATGTAGACCAATCTTGACTAAATCTTATAATAACACTTATTAAAGTAATACCAAGTATTATAAAAGCACCAATTTTGTCATCTGTAATAAAATCAATTGCAGCAAGTAATAATAATATTAATACAAATTTATCCTTTAACGCCTCTAATACAAAAAATATTGGCGTTTTCTTTTTTCTATTTGTTGCGATATTTTCTCCATATTTTTCTAATCTACTATTAATAACATTTGTTTTCAATCCATCTTCATTTGTTTTAAAAAGTTTCATTATTTCTTCTTTATTTTTAGAAGATAATTCTTTGTAATCTAAATTATTATTCATTAGTCTCACATCCTATCATTATTTTACCATAAAATTAGATAATTATATTATTGAATATACTTAATGAAAAAGACTAGATTTCTCTAGTCTTTTATATTGTTACTTTTTAGATTTCTTTGCTTCTTTTGCAGCTTGTTTTTCTTTGATTGCAGCTTGTGCAATAACAAATATTTGTGGTCCTAAAGTATAGTCACAACAATGTTTGTGGGGAGTTTATGTTGTATTCCTTAAACATTCTTTATATTATAGTAGTATATACTTGAATGTATTTGGTACTAATAAAACTAGAATAATTAATAGTTTTCTTTTACTATTTTAGTAATATTATTTATTTGTTTGTACACATTTTCACTTCTAAAATTGCTTTTTGCATATTCTAAAATAGTTCCAATGTTATCAATAATATCATCTACTAATTCTGTCATCCACTTATGTCTAGGCATAATCCACACATGTAAATGTCTATTTTCTTTTTCTTCAAATATTATTTCAAATCTATCACACACGTTGTTTTCTCTTAAAATCTTTATAGTTTTATTAACTATATCAAACATTTCATTTCTCTCATTATCTGTTAATTCAGATAGTTTTTCAATATGTCTTTTTGGTGAAACTATTAAAAATCCTTCTATAGGTAATTCCCAATCTTGTGATAGTGTAAAATTATCATTTTCATATGCCATTCCACAAGGCAATTCAAATTCATGTTTTGCATATGCACATCCTGGACATCCTCCATATAAAATTTCTTCATTAGCATAATTTTTCATAGTTATCACTTCCTAAATCAATTATAACACAAAAAAGACTAGATTTATCTAGTCTTTATAATTCTATTATTTAGATTTCTTAGCAGCTTTTTCTGCTTGTTTTTCTTTGATCGCAGCTTGTCGATGCAAACAAATTCATTATCAAAAACGTAAACGCTTAACTACTAAAAATCGATTAAGATAACATACATTTTTATTTTCTCTATCAAACTATCCACTTGCTTTTCTATTTCTTCTATACTAGTATCTGTATTGATTGTGTAAAATATTAATTCTCTAGGGAATTTTTTTTGCTCTTTTCTTTCTATGTATTTATAATAATCTTCAATAGTTGCTCTAGATTGATTATCATTTTTACCAAATTCTTTTGTCCTATTTTTTATTCTTCTTAGCACTTCTTCCTCTTTGCATTTTAATTCGACAAAAAACAGTTTAGCATTATATCTATTATAATTATTTAGTGCCATATCATAAAAAAATTCAATATTGGCATCTATTATATGACTAGTTTTATTTTGTAATAAATATATTGTTCTATCATTTGCCATTCTTTTGATATCATCTTCATATTTATAATTATCAAAACCTAATTCATCATATAATCTTCTAATTCTATCATTTGCTGTAATATATAGTCCTAATTTTTTAGATAGAATATTAGCTACTGTTGATTTACCAAATCCAGGGCCAGCAATAAAAGTTATACCATAAACATTATCTTTTGAATTGATTGGTATCTCAGATATTAGTTTTTTTAAAATACATTCATATGAATAGTTCATTAACATCACCTATTTTTATTATACTATACAATAAAGTAATTTTTGTAATAAACAAGTTTAAATTATTACTATTTTCCGAACAAAAAAGACTAGATTTCTCTAGTCTTTTATATTGTTACTTTTTAGATTTCTTTGCTTCTTTTGCAGCTTGTTTTTCTTTGATTGCAGCTTGTGCAGGTATTAACCTAGGGGGGGTTATAAAAAGTTATACTAAATAAAAGGTTTATTTGTACTTAAATAATAATTTCAAAAATTAAATATTACTATTTCTAATTGTTTCAATAATATTCTGTTTATTTATTTTTTTAATTGAATATCTCATTATGATAATAATTAAAATAATTATAAATATAATAGCAATTATTATTGACTTTATAGGAATTTGATAGTCAAAAATATAATTTTTATTTATTAATTTGTATACAACAAAACTTCCAATAAGTCCAAATATAATTCCATAAAATAAACTTTTTAATGAATAAAAAATTGCTTCCAAATTAATCATATTATTAAATTCTTTTTTAGTCATACCTATACTTTTTAAAGATGCAAAATCTTTACTTCTTAGTTCCATATTAGAATTAATTGTATTAAAGACACTAGTTACTCCAATAAATGTTACAACTAAGATAAATCCATAAACGATTATTGATAGAATAAGCATTATAGATCTAGTTTGAGATGCTTGTTCTTCTAAATTATCAACATATATATATAATTCATTAGTACTTAAATCTTTCAAAGTCTTAACAAATTTATATGGTTCCTTACTATTAAAATACATATAATTAAAACCAATTTCTCCAACTTCTTTTAGAGGAAAATGCTCATAATTACCAATTAAATATAATGTATTTGAATAATTATTCTCAAGTCCAATTGCTTTATCTCTTACAACAGCACCTACTTCAACTGATTTATCTTTATAAGTTAATAAATCTCCTTTTTTGTAATCAGTTAAAGTAATATATTCATTTCTTTTAGAAGCAAATTCATCCTTGATTTCGTTAATTATTATTACTTTATTTTTCATTTCATCATAATCTAAATCTAATCTTTCTAAATATTCTTTAAATCCATTATCATTATATAAAACCATTTCATAAAGAACGAAATCATCTGCATATTTTATAGAACTTGAAGTTATATGATTTTCAAAATCAATATCTCCATCCTGAAAATACATATAATATCGCGTATATGCTTTATCAAGAGTTTCAAGTTTTTTTATCATATCGTTTTGTAACTCTTTTGTATTATCATAATCTTTAGCACTTAAACTAACTTGAATATTGTAGTTAAGTGTACTATATTCTTCATGAATTATATTTAATGTATATTCAACAAATGTTGAAACAATTATATATATAAAAATAGATATTGTTAAAGAAATAATAGTAACTCTATATTTCTTTTTACTTCTTTTCAAATTTTTATAAGAAAGCACTCCACCTATTCCAAACAATTTTCTAATAAATTTAGGAGTTCTTAATTTTTTGCTTTTTATATCATCAGAATTTCTAATATTTTGTATTGGGCTTACACAGCTTGCTTTGTAAGAACAAAATAAAGAAGAAATAATAATAACTACGCAACTTAATATAATAGATAGAATAATTGGAAACATAGAAAATTTATAAACAATACTAAATCCATCTCCAAATAAATTAGCATTTTCTCCAATAGTATTGATAATAAATACTAACAAAATGTTGACACCGATACCTAATAGAATTCCTATAGAAATACCAATTAACCCCAAAACAAATCCTTCAAATAATACCATCTTTCTAATTTGTTTTTTAGTTGCACCTATACTTGAAAGCATTCCATATGTTTTAAGTTTCTCCGTAATAGAAATAGCAAAAGAGTTCCTTATTGAAAATACACTTGTCACAATAATAACAAATAATACAATTCCAATTATTGTTGCTAGAACTGATAATACTTGACTAGAAAAATCCATCGTTTCATATAATAGTATTTCAAAATTAACATAAAAATCTTTATATTTCATTTCTTTATTTACTTCGAAATCTTTTAAACTTGTTACCCCAAGTAGTTTAGGAATATTACTTTTATAATCATTTGGATTTTTTAAAATAAGATAAACATTATATGAAGAAGATTTAGTATTTGTAGTAATTAAATCTCCATATCTATCAATTATTCCTGATATTTTATATTTTATTATAGAAGAATTATTAATCTTTCCATTTTTATCTTTATTAATTTCCCCTACTTCCATTTCAAAATAATCACCAACATTTAAGTCATAATAATATTGAAATGTTCTATTAATCAATAATTCCTTTTCATTTTTAGGAAATTCTCCATCAATAATATGATAACTTAAATCATCAAATGATTCTTTATCCATTGAATAAATTAATCCAGTATAATTATTTTCTTTATCATAATAAGTTGATCCTACATTATTAACTACAATAACATCTTTTATAGATTCACTATTCTTAAAATAATTAATATCTTCTTCATTAATATTATTTACTCTTAAATGATAATAACCATTGTTATTAATTTGAGCTTGTAAAATACTATTAACAGCAGTTACAGCCATACCTAAAACAACTACAATTAATGCACACGATAAAACAATACCTATAATAGTTCCTATAGTTCTTTTTTTGTTCAGTTTTAAATCTTTAATTGTTAACTTTCTTAAAATGTTCATATTATTTTTCTCCTTTAATATGACCATCTTCTATTTCTATTATTCTATCTGCCATTTTAGCTAGTTCTAAATTATGTGTAATCATGATAATTGTTTGATTATATTCCTGATTGCATCTTCTCAAAAGTGTGATTATTTCATCACTACTTTTTGAATCCAAATTTCCTGTTGGCTCATCTGCCAATACAATTGATGGATGTGCAATTAAAGCTCTTCCTATCGAAACTCTTTGTTGTTGTCCTCCAGATAATTCACTTGGTAAATGATTAACTCTTTTTTCAAGGCCTAATAGCTTAATTAGATTTTTAAGTTTTTCAGGGTCTGCTTTACGATTATCAAGATCAAGTGGTAATGTAATATTTTCCTTAACATTTAATATAGGAATTAGATTATAAAATTGATAAATTAGTCCAACTTCTCTTCTTCTAAATTTAGCTAAATCATCATCATTCAATTTATAAATATCTTTATTGTTTATAATAACGGACCCGCTTGTAGGTTTATCAACTCCGCCAAGCAAATGTAAAAGTGTTGATTTCCCACTTCCACTTGCACCTACTATTGCAACAAACTCACCTTCATTAACTGAAAATGAAACTTTATCAAGAGCAACTACTTTAGTATCACCTGCTCCATATACTTTAGATAAGTTTTCTACTTTTACTATTTCCATATTTATAATCCTCCTATAAATACAATAATATTATACAAAAAAAGACTAGATTTCTCTAGCCTTTATTTCTTATTTCTTTTTAGTTGTTTTCTTAGCTTCTTTTTCAGCTTGTTTTTCTTTGATTGCAGCTTGTGATTGCACCCAACTAAAAGCTCCAAATCCTACGAGTTTCCGTATTGTTTTTTGACTAAAATGACTTAATTTTTATTAATCGGAATATCTTAATATTGCGATTGTTCGTGAAAGAATAAATTTTCCAATCACTCATTT
>CAMKMS010000037.1 GCA_946413985.1 uncultured Mycoplasmatota bacterium | reverse complement strand
TTCGAACCCTCGACCCTCTGGGTATGAACCAGATGCTCTAGCCAACTGAGCTACAGCGCCATATAAATCAAGCATTAATAATATATCATAATTGCTTGATTTTGACAATACTTTATTATTTATTTTTTTTGTATTCTCCTATTATAATTCTTAGTGGCGTCTTTCTAATTAATTCTGTAATTAAGCTTGATAGAAAGCCGAATCCAACAAAATTAATTAATATCATTAATAATGGATGAATATTTGGATAAAGTGTAAATGATATATAAATGAGTGGTGAATGGAATAAGAACATTCCCATACTATTTCTATCTAAATATTCTGTTACTTTATTTGTCTTTGAAGGAATAATATAATACAAACATACTACTACACAAAGAGCAGCTACTAATTGAACAATTGCACGAGTATGAGTAAGCCTAAATACTACTAATGCACCAGTCATTAAACATAAATATGGTATAAACCATTTTTTATATGCTTCATCTTCTTTTCCAAGAGCAAGATATTTATTAATACAAAATCCTAAATAAAACCAAAATAAATAAGTGAATGCTCTATATATTGATGTTTTTGGAATAATATCTTTTATTATAGATGCATTTCTAGAAATCAATAGTGTAATTAATAATATAACTATATCTACAATAATATATTTTGTTTCTTTTTTTTCTATTTTTATAATTTTTGAAAGAGTAAAGAAAATAATAAATATAATAAATAATGATATTAAAAACCATAAATGTCCAGCATTATTTAATTTAATGAGAATATTATAGCAATTATAGAAATAATTTCCTTCTTTAAATCCAGGTACATTTAAAAGCATTTTAATAGGAGCCATATATAATACTACTACTGATATAAATGGAATTAATAATCTTTTTGCTTTATCAATAACAAATTCTAAATATTTTTTATGTTTTTGACAAGTATAATAAAATAGATAGCCAGATAAAGAAAAGAAAAGTTGCATTTGATAAGCATTTATTGCATTTAATTTTAACACACTTAAGAAATTAACTTTATAAATTGTTTGAAACATTGTAAAAGACTTACTATATAAAATAATACTATGTCCAAAAACCACAATTAATATTAATAATGCTCTTAAATTTACAAGTTTTTTTTCTTTCATTTTTATTTCACCTACAATACAAAAAATGTGGTTTATTTATTAACTACATTTTTTCTTTTTTTAAATATTTTTCTTTTAATCTTTTTTAATACTTTTAATTTATTTCCAGCTATATGCTTTCTATAAAATCTATCATGAAGTAATTGCCTTAATGGAATTTGATCCATTTCTTCGTCTAATGTTTGAAATCTCATATGCATCTTTTTTGATTCTACGTGAGCTTTTTTTAATGATTCTCTCATAAAATCTACTTTCCATTTTAGTAATTCTTCTTGTGTATAACTAATTTTACTAAAGAATTCTAATGGTTTATTTTTATTTTTTTCACAATAATCAACAAACTCTGTCATTGTTTTTATCAATGATTCTCTATATTCTAAATAATCTTTCTTATTAGGAGTACCATTTAATAAATCAAATTCTGGATATCCATTATTAATAAAATCTTTATTTTTTACATAATGTAACCATTTTTTATATGGATCAAATCTATTTGGATCATTCATTATTGGAGCTTCAATTACTAATACTGGAGTTTCCATAGCAAGACAAGGAAGAGCAACATGTAATCTCATTGTTACTACATATGCAGCATTTTGATATTGAGTTAAAAACTCTTCTGTTCTCTTCTTTCTTTCTTCCCATGTAGCTCCACAAATATTTTCAGTAAAATGGCTAATTGTTCTTATTTCATATTTATTTCCAACAATTTTTCTTATTTTTTCTTCTGCTTCTGGTGTAATATCAACAAGTACAATATATTTTCCTTTATCTTTAGTTTTCTTTTGCTTTGGTAGTGTTAGTGTAACGCAACCTGAAAAATAATTTGGTATACCAACTTTATCTAATACTTCACATGTGTATAAATCACGACATCCTACTTTCCCATAATCTTTAAACCATTGTCCGCCTATTCCTTCATAGTTTTCTGTGAATATAGGAAGTGCATATTTTAAAGCCTTATAAACATCTTTCTTTCTTTGAAAATGATGATAACCAACAAGAAGTGGAATAATCTGTTTAGATGGTGGCCAATTATATTTGTGCCACATAAACCAAGCTCCCATAATCAAAGCAACTGGATCTTTTCCATCTTTATATTGAAATACATCCAATTTTTCTCTATCACATATTATATCTATTCTAGGCAAAAATTGTGCCTCTGCGTATGCTTGAATGTCATCCCCTATATTTCCATTATTTTCATTAACAAGCAATCCATATCTAATCATTATTATTCCTCCCCAATAAAACAGTTTCTTCCATTTCAAACATATTATAACAGATAAGATTTTAAAATACAATAGACATAGTTTTACGCTATTTTTTTAACTCTTCCTGTTTATCTTCTGTTATTTTAACTTCTATATATGAAGAATTTATTTTTTTACAATTACTAACATCATTTAAATTACAGTTTTTTTGATATGATGTTAAATATAATGATGATACATTCTTTACTTTTCTATTATTAATAACATTTTTTAGTGTTTCCCCTAATTTTGTTGTTTCATTATCATCAGATGCAATATTTACTTTTAATGATAGATTTAAATTTTCATAATTTAATATATCATCGAATTTTGAATCTTTACCATATTTGTAATCACTTTTTGAAGAAAGAATCTCAACATTAAATTTGCTTTTTATTTCTTTAGAAAATAAATTATAATAATAGTCTTTTATTTCACTCTTATATTTTTTAAATAAATAGTCATCTCTAATATCATTACCATTTCCATCATACCATATTACATATATCTCATCTTCTATATCACTTGCTTTATAATAGGCACTACAGTAGCCTAATTGATATAAATCACAAGTACTTTCTGATGAAAATACAAATATTTTATCTTCACCATAATTTGATTTTAAATAATTTATTACGAATGATTCATTTACTCCATTTACATATTTACATGAACAAAGTAACAAGATACTAATTATAATTAATATTTTTTTCATTTTAACTCTCCATATCAAAATTTATTATTTCTTTTGTTAATACTATTTTATATATTTCATTTGTTTTATAATTACCAGAAAGTTTTAATGGAATATAGTTATCAGTAAATCCATAATACATATTATCTTTTTCTTCTTCAATTAATACTGTAACTTTTTTTCCAATAAAACTATTAAAATAATTCATCTCTAGTTTATTTGATAACTCTATTAATCTATGAACTCTATCTTTTTTTATATTTCCAATTACTTTATCTTTCATTTTTGAAGCAACAGTTCCATTTCTATCAGAATATGGAAAAACATGTATTTTAGCAAAACCAACTTTTCTGCAAAAATCTAAAGTTTCTTTAAAGTCTTCCTCTGTTTCACCAGGAAAACCAACTATTACATCAGTAGTAAGTGAAATATTTGGTCTTATACTTCTTATTTTTTCTACAATACTCATAAATTCTTTTGTATCATATCTTCTATTCATTAATTTGAGTATTCTATCACTTCCAGATTGAAGTGGAATATGTAAGTGAGATACAAATTCTTTAACATTTTTTAATACATTCATCATACCTTCATCAAGCTCTACAATTTCAACAGAAGATAATCTTATTCTTTTTATTAATTTATTTTCACTTATTTTATTTATTAAATCAGATAGTCTTTTCCCATTACTATTATACTGACCAGTATGTATTCCAGTTAATACTATTTCTTTATAGCCTGATAAAGATAAATCATTGATTTCCATTATACATTTATTAAATTCTTTACTTCTAACTCTACCTCTAACATATGGAATAATACAGAAACTACAAAAGTTATTACATCCATCTTCTATTTTAACAAATGCCCTGTGTCTATGATGAAATGTTTTTATCTCCATATCTTCAAATCCCAAATTTTCCATATCATCAAAAACAACAATTTGTTTTTTATTTTTTTCATATTCTTTTATATAATCTAATACTTTTGATTTATCTTTATTTCCAAGTATTATATCTGCATTTATTAAAGATGTTATTTCATTTTTTCTAAATTGAGTAAAACAACCTAATGCTACAACAATTGCATTTGGATTTGTCTTTTTTATATTATTTATTACTTGTTTACTTTTATTATCAGCTGTATTTGTAACAGTACATGTATTTACTATACAAATATCTGCATTATCAAAAACTTCTTCAAAGTTGTTTTGAAGAAGTAATGTTCTTATAAACTCACTTTCGTAAGTATTTACTTTACATCCTAATGTTTTAATTAAAAATGTTTTCATTTAATGATAACCTGAATTCTTTTAATATTTTTAAAAACTCTTCTTGTTCTAAATATACTTCTGGAGCACTAACCTCTTTTTCTTCTATTTCTATTTTTGAAACTTTAGGTGCATCCTTTTTCTTCATATCTTCTTCTTTATAAGATAATGTTATGTTGGATGCATTTTTAAGAAGTTGTTCATAGCTTATAATTGCCTTCTTTTCTTGTTCCTCTTCATATGCAGCTATAGCAATTTGATTGTCACTATCTCCAAGTGCTTCTCTTCTTTCTTTTGCTTTCTTTTCTAATTCTTCTCTTGAAATAACAGCATTTTCCTCTTCAGATAATTCATAGTCATTAATAATATCATCATATGTTTTAACACCAGATAAATCTATTTGTTTAATTAATGGTTTTTCCTCATCAATAATATCATCTTTAGTATGTGCTTGAAGAGATGCTAGTTCACCTAAAATATCATTATCATCAATAGTCATTTCATGTAATTCATCATCTGTTTTGTTTTTTTCAATTCCTAATTTTAAAAGTTCATTATATTCATCGCGAGATTTAATTAATGCAAGTACTAATACAAGTAATATAACCAATGTTAAAATAAGAAATATTATAAAATAATCTCCCGACACAAATGAATCAATAACTTTATCAATATTCCACATATTATTCACTTTCCTTTAAATACTTTAAAATTGAAGCAACCATCAAAACAACAGTTTCAGTTCTTAAAACTGTATCACCAAGTGATGTCTTTATAAAACCTTTTGCTTCAAGCAAGTCTTCCTCATTTTTACTTAGACCACCCTCTGGTCCAAATACTAAACTTATTGTATCATTACAATTATTTACTGTTAATACTTTACAAATACTTTTGACATTGTTTTTGTCAAGAGAACACATTATATTTACATTTTCTGTACTTTCGATATCTTTTGAGCTAATAATTGAGCTTAACTCTGGTATTGTTAATCTATATGATTGTTCGCTTGCTTCTTTTATTATTCTATTCCATCTAGTTAATTTCTTTCCATAATCTTTTTTAGGTAACTTATATTTACAATGATCATATTCTACTACAATGAATTTTGTTACTCCGAGTTCAGTACCATGTTGTAAAATAAAGCTCATTTTTTCTTCATTTAATAAAGGAATATATGCGGTAAAATGAATATCTTTTTCCTTTTCTTTAAATACTTCTTTAATCTTAGCAGATAATAAATCACTATTTAATGTACAAATATAACTAACATTATCATATACAATTATTACTTCATCATTTTCTTTCATTCTCATAACATTTTTTATATGATTTAGTTCTTCATTTTTTAAGTAAATAATATCATTCTTTTTAGAAATACCAAAATATTGTTGCATAATACCTTCCTATTTTAATATTACAATTGTTTCTCCATCATTGTAATTATTTGTTTTATATTCTAAAACATTCTTGTTTGTTTTTAAATACTCATGAGTTGCTTTTTTTAATATACCCATTCCTTTACCATGAACAACTATAAACTTTTTATCTTCCATCTTTATACAATCATCTATGAATAATTTAAGTTCTGCTACTGCGCCACTTCTATCATAACCATGTAAATCTAAATGTGGTGAATTATATAGAAAAGGATCAATATTTGTTCTCATAATAAAACCTCATTACATATTATACATATAATGAGGTAATATTTCAATTATTTATACATTAGCTCAATTAATGTTATATCTTCCGCTAACATATCGACATAGTTTAATCCTAATTCTTTTTTTAAATTCTCAAATCTTTCTATAAATATATCATATGGCAACAAAAATAAATCAAGTGATGTAATAAATAAATCCTTCGAATAATAAATATTGTTTTTATTTAAATAATCAAATATTTTTTTAACATTTTCTTCATCAATCTTTGATATAGTTTCATCATCAAAGTTCTCATTTAACATTTTTAAATCCATATCATCTAATTCAATCATAATACATGAACCTCCGTATCTTCATAATTGAAAGGATAAGCTTGCATTAATGCTTTAACATCTATTCCATGTTTTAGTTTTAAAACTGAAGGAGTTTTTCTAAATAATGGATTTAGTCTTTCATCAATAACTAATGGAATATTATTTTCTAACATATAATTTATTAAAGCATATATTTGACTAGGAGAAGATATTAAAAATACAGTATTTAAATATTTAGACAAAGAATATTTTTCAGCTAAATAAAATATATATGGTAATTTTCTAATAATACACTTTCCACTACTCAAGATAGATGAAGTTAATAATTTTTGATATCTAGGATCTTTCCAATAACCCATACTTAATATGGTTCGAATATCCTCTATTTTAATGCGAGCTAGCGTTTGAGAAGTAAATAATTCTGGGTGTTCTTTAAATTCAGGACTATTTATCATTGCTCTTATATCTTCTATTTTAGCAAAAGCTAGCGTTGTCGAAGTAAAGAGTTCAGGGTGTTCTTTAAATTCTTTACTATGTATTATTGCTTTGATATCTTCTATTTTGGCACTTGCTAGTGTTCTAGGTGTGAATAATTCTGGGTGTTCTTTAAACTCTTGACTATGTATTATTGCTCTTATATCTTCTATTTTTGCACGTGCTAATGTTGTTGATGTGAATAACTCTGGATGTTCCTTGAACTCTTGGCTATGTATTATTTTTCTAACATCTTCTATTTTTAATGTGTTTAATACATTAGATGTAAATAATTCTGGGTGTTCTTTAAACTCTTGGCTATGTATTATTGCTTTGATATCTTCTATTTTTGCATAAGCTAGTGTAGTTGAAGTGAATAATTCTGGGTGTTCTTTAAACTCTTGGCTATGTATTATTGCTCTTATATCTTCTATTTTTGCATGAGCTAATGTTAGAGAAGTAAATAAATGAGGATACTTTTTAAATTCTTCACTATGTATTACTGCTCTTATATCTTCTATTTTAGCAAAAGCTAGCGTTGTCGAAGTAAAGAGTTCA
>CAMKMS010000036.1 GCA_946413985.1 uncultured Mycoplasmatota bacterium | reverse complement strand
CCCACGCATAACGGGACCACAATCCGCCGTGTTAACCACTTCACCAAACTCGCCACAGTGAACTATAAAGTTCGATATAAATATTAGCATAAATTAATAATTTAGTCAATTATATTTTAAACATTGACATACCTTTAATATTCCTATATAATACAAAATCGCATATTTCAAAAGGGGTTTATATGAAAAAGGTTAATATTACTAATAGTTTTTTAGAAGGATTTAAACCTATCCTCACAAGAGGAAGTGAATCAATAATTCTTTATAAAGATGATATTTTAGCAAAACTAATTAAACCAGAATTTTTAAAAGATGATAGGCAAAAAATTATTGAAGAGTTACCTACTCTTCAATATAATGGAGTTATTACACCAGATTATTTATTATATGAAAGAAATAAATTCATTGGTTATGTAATGCATTTTTTAAAAGAATGTAGTGATATTTGTGATCTATTAAATAATAAAACTATAGATTTTAATAAAAGAAAAGAATTAATGATTAAATTAAGTCAAATATTTGATTACTTCTATAAAAATAACTTTGCTTATTATGACATTCATGGAGGTAATATATTATTCTCAAATGGTCAAATTAATATTATTGATTTAGATGGTGGAATTTTTAAGGGTTATGAAAATAATGGAATAGATTTTAATACAGCTATTAGATTACAAACTAAAAACTTATGCAAATTTATTATTTCATTTTTACATAACTTAGATATTGATGATATTAAAAAAGTACCTACTTCATACTATATTAATTTATTACCATACACATCTAAAAAAATATATACTCATGCTTTTGATCAGAATTATAGAGTATTTGATGGAATAACAGAATCCTTAAATGATTTAGATGAAGAATCATTTTCTATAGCAAATCTAGTAATTAAAAAGAAGATTTAATATAATAAATCTTCTTTTTTTATCCTATTTTATATATATTTGATTCAATCTTAATAGTATCATCAAATTTATTAAATATATATGTAATAAAATAATTAATTAATTTATAAACATAGAACGAATCTAAAGCAAGTACAAATACTAATAACAAACTTACACTATTAATTGCTTTTATACTAAAGAATTCTGGTATTGTTAATAATACCACTATAAATGCTATAGTCATAAATGAGAATAATAAACCTCTAAATATTGTTATAGGATGACATATTTTAAATAAATAATAAAGTCCAATAATAGTTGTAAGAATAACACTAATACTACTTTGCATTTCATAAGTTAAATTAAATAATTTAGTAAAAATACTTATTAGAACTATATCAAACAGAACTGTTAATGCTACAGGAAGACTTCTTGAAAAAATCTTAAGTAAAAAATTACCTTTTACAAGTTGATTATTTGGTTCAAGAGCAAGTGCAAAGGAAGGAATACTAATAGTAATTGATGTAATTAATGTTAATTGAATTGGTATAAAGAAATACTTTTGAACAGATACAATACTATATATAATTAATAAAATTGTATATAACGTTTTAACTGTTAACAAGGATGCACTTCTTTCAACATTGTTAATTGTTTGTCTTCCCTCTTTAACAACATTTGGTATTGAATTAAAATCATCATCTAAAAGTATTAATTGAGATATGTTTCTTGCTGCTGAACTTCCTGATTTTACACTTATTGCACAATCACTTTCTTTTAATGCAAGAACATCATTTACTCCATCTCCTGTCATAGCAACAGTATGACCTTTACTTTTTAAATATCTAACAATTACTCTTTTTTGTTCTGGTTTTGCTCTTGCAAATACATCATAATCATCTATTACTTTTCTAAGTTGTTCATCAGTCATTGAACCAATTTCAATTCCTTTTATATCATGAAGACCAACTTTACGAGAAATAGACATAACTGTTTTTATATTATCACCAGATATAATTTTTACATCTACATTATTATTTTTAAAGAAATCTAAAGTCTTCTTAGCAGATGGTCTAATAATATCTTCTATTAAAGCATAACCTATACATTTAATACTACTCAATGATTCATCTAAACTTCCATTTTTTATTCCAAGAGCAACTACTCTATAATCTTCCATATATTCTTCTATTCTATCATCAATATTATTTTTAAATAATATATCAGGAGCACCTAAATATAAAGAATAACCATCAAACTCTATAGCAGAATATTTTCTTTGAGAAGAAAATGTTATCTTATTTTTATAATCTATTTTTCCACCCGGATAATACTCTTTTAATGCAAGCATAGTTTGATTTGTATCTTCACTTGCTAATGTATATTGTTTAAAATACTCTTCACATTTTTCTATAGTATATTCTTTTGCAGATACTATTTTCTTTACTTCCATGGTTCCTTCAGTTAAAGTACCAGTCTTATCTAAACATATTGTATCAACACGAGCAAGTATTTCAATTGAAGTTAATTCTTGAACTAAAACTTTTACTCTATATAGTTTAATAACACCAACTGCCATAACAGAAGAAGTAAGAAGTATTAACCCATCTGGTATCATTCCAATTAGTGAAGCAACAGTAGTAAATATACTTTCACTAATGTTATCTGTTATAAAATATTGACTAATTAACATTAATATTCCAATTGGAACAATAGCTATAGATAATATTTTAAGTAATTTTGTAAAAGACCCCATTACCATAGAATTTACTTGTTTTTTATATTTAGCTTCATTAGTTATTTTAGATACATAATTATCTTTTCCAACATGAATAACTTTTGCTTTAGCATTTCCAGATACAATAAATGATCCAGATAATAATTCGTCTCCAACGCTCTTCTTTATTGAATCACTTTCCCCAGTTATTAAGCATTCATTTACTTCTAGTTCACCTTCAATAACAACACTATCAGCAACTATTTGATGACCTGAAGATAATTTAATAATATCATCTATTACTATCTCATCTAAAGAAAGATCAACTTCTAATCCATTTCTTAAAGTTCTAACTTTAGATTCATTAACAATAGACAACTTATCTATAATATTTTTTGATATAATTTCTTCAATGATACTAATTATGGAATTAACAAATATTACTCCAATAAACAAGCAGTTCTTTAGTCCATATAAAACATTACCATTAATAATGCTTGAAATAAAAATGGCTAAAGCAAGTGTAATATTTAAATAGTTAAAATAAGTAAAAACATTATCTTTTACAATTTGTTTAACAGTTTTAGTTTTAGGACTATCATTATAGTTATTTAAGCCTCTTTGAATCCTATTATTTACTTGAACTTCATTAAGTCCAGTATTAATATTTACTTCTTCCATCTATATCACCACTATTATAATTATAACAAGAAAAAAGGGATTTATAAATCCCTTAAATCTTAAATTCTTCAAAAAAATCAGACATTGTTAATTGAGTTTCTTTTTTCTCTTTAATTTCTTCTTGTTTTGGTTCAATTATCTTTATTTCTTTTTGAACTTCTTTTTCTTTTGGAACTTCAATATCTTCCCTTATAGGTTTAATATCTTTGTTTTCTATTTCTATCATTTCTTCATCATTTACTATTTTTACTTCTTCAACTACATCATCACTTCTATCTTGATGAGTAATATCAGTATATTTAGAAACAACAAATATATTATCTACATTCTTTTTAGTAAATACTGTTCCAACTGAATTAGTATCCATAATATTAATATCACTAGATTTTAAATAACCTATTTCTTTATCAATTATTCCAATTATTGATTTACTACTAACATTAAATGCACGAATTATTGTATATTTTTTAGATTTTGGACTTCTTAAAATAACACTTCCTTTTTTAGCTCTTGTTATTTTTGATAGTTCATCTATTTTAACCCTCTTAGCAGTATTTTTATCAGTAAATATACAAACATATTCTTTATTTTCATTTACTACAAATGCATTTACTACATAAGCAGAATGATTTAATTTTATAGATTTTACTCCACCAGCTTTAGGACTTAAAATTGGTATTTCTTTTGTACTATATTTTAATGAATATCCATCACTAGTAATAACTAATACATCTTCATTATCATTTCTACTTACAGATACTAACTCATCATTAGCTTTTAATTTAATACAATTAACAGGTTTAGTATAACGAGATACTTCTAAATCCTTTAATAATACACGTTTTACCATACCACCTTTAGTAAATAACGTTAATGGTGTATTATCAAATTTATTAACAGCTATACTTCTTACTATTCTTTCTCCATCACTTATTTTAACAATATTAGAAATGTGAGAACCAATATCTTTAAATTTAGTTTCACTTATTTCTCTTACTGGTACATATAAATAATTACCAAGATTTGTGAATATTAATATAGTATCTAAATTATTTACTTTATATAGACCTTCAATATAATCTCCTTCTTTAGTAGGAGGAACTTCCCCATCATTTGCATTAAATGCCTTTATTGAGTGCTTTTTAACATACATAGATCCTGAAATACATACAACAAAATCTTCTTTGGTTACAAGATCAAGTTCGTCTATTTTTATATCAGTTACTTCATCTTTTATAACAGTTTTTCTTGGTGTTGCATAATTTTTCTTTATTTCCTTAAGCTCACCTTTCATAACTGATTTTAACTCTTCTTCATCTTCTAATATATGCTTGCATTCTTTAATTAAAGCTTCAAGTTCTTTACATCTTTCTTCAAGTGAAACTATATCAGTATTAGTAAGTTTATATAATTGTAACATTACAATTGCTTCTGCTTGTTCTTCAGTAAAATTAAATTTATCTACTAAATTATATTTAGCATCTACTTTATTCTTACTAGCGCGAATTACTTTAATTACTTCATCTAATATTGAAATTGCCTTAATTAGTCCAGTAACAATATTATATTCTTTTTGATATGTAGCTAGATTAAATTCAGTTCTTTTAGTTACTACCTCTCTAAAATGATCAATATAAGCATCCAAAATAGGAATAATTCCTAAAGTTTTTGGAGTTCTATTAACAATAGCAACCATATTATAGTTATATGATATTTGTAAGTCAGTATTTTTAAGTAAATAGTTTAATACTACATCTTTATTAGCACCACTTTTTAAATCAATAACTATTCTAATACCTTCTCTATCAGTTTCATCTCTAACTTCACTTATACCATCTATTTTTTTATCAATTCTAAGAGCATCAATCTTTTGAACCATCATAGCCTTATTAACATCAAATGGTATTTCAGTAATTATTATTTGCTCTTTTCCTTTTTCTTTTTTAAATTCAGTTTTACTTTTAACTATTACTTTTCCACGTCCTGTAGTAAACGCATCAATTATTCCATTTTTTCCTTCAACAATTCCACCTGTAGGAAAATCTGGTCCCTTTACTATTTCTAAAATTGTATCTAATCTACAATTTGGTGAATCTATTCTTTTAATTGTTGCATCTATTATTTCACCCAAATTATGAGGAGGAATATTTGTTGCATAACCTGCACTAATTCCATTTGATCCATTTACTAACAAGTTTGGAAATTTAGCAGGAAGTACAGTTGGTTCTAAAAATCTATCATCAAAATTAGGTGCCCATTTAACTGTATTTTTATCTAAATCACTAAGTAGTTCACCACTTATTTTAGAAAGACGAGCTTCAGTATAACGATAAGCTGCTGCTCCATCTCCATCCATTGAACCATTATTACCTTGGATATCTACAAGTATAGTATTTTGTTTCCACCACTGACTCATTCTGACCATTGCATCATACACACTAGAGTCACCATGTGGATGGAATTTACCTAAAACATCTCCTACTGTAGCTGCACATTTAATATATCCTTTATCCCATGTATTACCTGCTTTATACATTGCATATAGTATTCTTCTTTGAACAGGTTTAAGTCCATCTCTTACATCAGGAATTGCTCTATCTAATATTATTTCTTTAGCATAAGATCCAAATCTATCACCCATTATCTCTTCTAGAGCATAATCTTGAATTCTTCTAAGTACATTATTTTCTTCATTCTTTTTCATAATAACCCCCTATGCCCTATAATCGTCTTCCATGGTGAATTCGACATTCTCATTAATCCATTCTTTTCTAGGTTCAACATTATCACCCATTAAAACACTAACTCTTTTTTCAGCTAATGCAGCATCAGTAATATTAACTCTTATTAAACTTCTAGTTTCAGGGTTCATAGTTGTTTCCCATAATTGATCAGCATTCATTTCACCAAGTCCTTTATATCTTTGAATAGAACATTTACCTGAATGTTCTAATTTTAATTGATTTAACTCATCATCACTATACGCATAGAATTTTTTGCCTTTACCAAAATCTAATTTATATAAAGGAGGAAGTGCAATATAAAGCTTACCTTCTTCAATTAAAGGTCTCATATAATGATAGAAGAATGTTAAAAGAAGTATTTGAATATGTGCTCCATCAACATCTGCATCTGTCATAATAATAACTTTATCATAATTAGATTCATCAGCATCAAAACTTTGTCCAACTCCAGCTCCAATTGTATAAATTAAAGTATTTAATTCTTCATTTGCATAAACACTTTCAAGTGTTGCTTTACTTGTATTTAATACCTTTCCTCTTAAAGGAAGAATAGCTTGAAATTTTCTATCTCTTCCACTTTTAGCACTACCACCTGCTGAATCACCCTCGACTATAAATAATTCATTCATATTAGGATTTTTAGTTCCAGCAGGAGCAAGTTTTCCACTTAAATTCTTTTCTTGCTTTTTACTCTTTCCACTTCTTGCTTCTTGACGAGCTTTTCTTGCAGCTTCACGAGCAATTTTACTTTTTAAGGCTTTATCCATTATATTGCTTGCTGTTTCTTTATTTTCTTCAAAGTAATATGATAATTTTTCATATACAAGACTTTCTACTGATGGTCTTGCTTGAGGTGTTCCAAGTTTTCCTTTAGTTTGTCCTTCAAATTCTAAAATGCTTTCTGGTACTTTTAAACTAATAATAGCACTTAATCCCTCTCTTACATCACTACCATCAAGCGTGTCATTGCCTTTAATTAAATTATTCTTTTTAACATAATCATTAAATACTTTTGTAAGTCCAGTTTTAAACCCAACTTCATGACTACCACCATCTATAGTTTTAACATTATTAACAAATGACATAATATTCTCGTTATATGTATTTGTGTATTGCATAGCTACATCTATAATAATTCCATTCTTTTCACCACTAAAATTAATAACTTTATGAAGCGGTTCTTTTCCATCATTTATAAATTCAATAAAAGATACAAGTCCATTTTCATAGCAAAATACACTATCTTTATTATCTTCCTCGTCTACCACTTCCATAGTAAGACCATTAATCAAAAAAGCACTTTCTTGCATTCTTTCACATATTGTTGTATAGCTAAATCTTGCATTTGAAAAGATTTCTTCATCTGGGAAGAACTCAACAGTAGTTCCAGTTTTCTTTGTCACGCCTATTTCTTTTAAAGGCTCATCTACATGGCCACCATTTTTAAATGATATTTCATGTATTTTACCATCTCTATATATAGTTACCTTCATCCATTTAGAAAGCGCATTAACAACAGATGAACCAACTCCATGTAGTCCACCTGATACTTTATAACCAGAATTTTCAAATTTACCACCTGCATGTAATACTGTATATATTACTTCAGGAGTACTCTTACCAGAAGAATGAGTACCTGTTGGTACACCTCTTCCCTCATCTTCTACAATAACACTGCCTTTTTTAGTTAATGTTATTTTTATTTTATTACCATAACCATTTATAGCTTCATCAATTGCATTATCTACAATTTCCCATACTAAATGATGAAGACCTCTTTTATCTGTAGAACCTATATACATACCAGGTCTTTTTCTTACTGCATCAAGTCCTTCTAATATTTTAATAGATTTTTCATTATATTCTGCCATGCACGTCACCTATCTCTATCATTAATTATACAAAATAAAATAAAAAGTGTAAACATTCACTTTACACTTTTATAAGTCAACTACTTCGAATTTATCTTTTTTTTCTTCTTCTCCTATTTTTACACCCTTAGGCAATTCCTTTTGCGGAGTTTTAAGAGAATTTCCCAAATCCTTTAATGGATCATCGTTTTCTTTATGATTCTTTAGTTTTTCAAATCCCAATATATCAATTTTTGCTGCTTTATAAGGTTCAACTTGTTCCATCATTTGAATATTACTTTTGAAAATAGAATCTACATTATTTGCTTCTTCTTGAGGAAGTTTTGATGTTTCTATTTTTATCTCTTCATCAGTCATCAAATTAATACCTTTATCCTCAATTTTATCCATTGCCTTATAATATGATTCATCTGTTAACTTATATGGTTTATTATTTAGCGCTAATAGTAAATAAAACATTAAAGGAAAAATAATCAAACCCATTATAAAACCAGTTCCAGTATTAAAAACTTTTCCCAATTTATAAGACATCATTAATAAAACTACCATATTCAAAACAGGCACAAATAATAATATGCCCCAAAAAGAATTTATATCACATACTTCTAGCATAGTAAATAAATTAATAATAGGATAATATGCTGATTTTTCATTTTTAGCCGCTTTTTTAAATATGTTTTTGCCTGATAACATAATTAAAATTGATCTTAGAATAGTAAAAGACCAAATAACGCCAATTATCAAAAACAAATTAGAACTATCCATAAAATCCTCCTAGTATCATAATAATAATACAATAATCTTTTGTTTTTTTCAACAATTTAAGTAAAAAGTGATTTTTTTTAAAAAAATAGTTGCAAAAAGCCCAAAAATATAATACAATGGTGTAGTCAACCAAATTATTGGTGAAATGGGCTTGTAGCTCAGCTGGTTAGAGCGTTCGTCTGATAAGCGAAAGGTCGATGG
>CAMKMS010000035.1 GCA_946413985.1 uncultured Mycoplasmatota bacterium | reverse complement strand
ACTCTTGAAATTTTTAGTGACTTATGTTACTATTAATAATAGAGGTGGTATATATGAAGTGTGATAATTGTGGAAGTGAAAATACATTTGTTAGAGATTGCCAGTATATTTTTAGTATACAAGGTAAAGAAGTATCTATAATATGTAAAAAGAGATTTTGTAATGATTGTAAAAGTGAAATATATGATGAAGATTTAGAAAAAGAAACTCTTAAGAAAGCAGTAAGAAAATATAATGAATTATATGGTTTATCAAGTGCTAAAATATTAAGTCTTAGAACTAGTTATAATCTAAGTCAAGAATTGTTTTCTAAAGTAATTGGTTGTGCTAAAAAGACATTAGTTAGTTATGAAAAAGGAACAAGTACTCCAAATGATAATTATTCTATTATATTAAATACTTTAATACGTAAACCAAAATTAATTTTAGATTTTATAGAAGCTAATAGAGACATGTATACTAAAAGAGAATATAATAAGATAATGAGAAGACTTCCATATAAAAAATAAAAAATTAACCATACTAATAATATGAAAAAGTTTATATTGATTAGTATGGTTTTAATATGCTTAATAATGATATTTTTATTTTCAAATCAAGATGCTACTGATAGTATGAATACTACTATTAAAGTTAGTAATGTTATAAATGTTAATAGTAATTATGGTTTATTAAGAAAAGGTGGTCATTTTTTAGAATTCTTTATACTTGAATTATTATTATTAAGTATGATTAGTTTATTTAAAAAAATAGATTTTAAATACTTTATAATTAGTTTATTATTTTGTTTATTATATGCAGTTAGTGATGAAGTACATCAATTATTTATAGTAGGAAGAAGTGCTCAAATAATAGATGTAGGAATAGACTTTTGTGGTTCTGTTATAGGTGGAATATTATTTATATTAATATACTATATTTATAATGAAGGTTTTAATAAATGATATGCTTATTTATTTATTGTTGCTTAGTAATTAGTAGTATGTGTGATAGGAATGAAAATAATTAAAAAAAATCAGCATTTTCCTTGTTTTTAGGAGTTTATTTTACTATTTTTGCATTTTTAATATAATTTTATTTCTAAAAGCAATTTTCCCTTGAAATAATAAGAGTTTAAGAGTATAATTTATAGGGAAAAAGGGAGTGCGTTATGGAAGAGATTAATTTAAGAGATTTTTATCAATTTTATAAGAAATTTTTTTTAGGGATATTAGTAGTTTGTTTATTATTTGTAGCTATTGCTCTTATTTATAATATTATAATTAAGACACCTATGTATAGTGCATCTACAACATTGATTTTAGTTAAAGATGAAAATAGTTCTAATGAAAGTATTAGTCAAAGTGATGTAATGCTAAATCAAAAATTGGTATCATCTTATAGTAGAATTATTAAATCAAGATTAGTACTTGAACAAGTTATTCAATCATTGGATTTAGATTATGATTTTCAAGAATTATATGATGAAGTAACTGTTACATCAGTTAATGATACAGAAATAATGGAAGTAACTGTAACTGATAAAGATGCTGATAAAGCATTTACTATAGCTAATGAAATAGCAATTGTATTTAATACAGAAATAAAACAAATATATAAATTAAGTAATGTTAGCATTATTGATTCTGCAATACTTCCAGAGAAACCATCAAATGATCATTTATTTAGAGATGTAGTACTTGCTTTGTTTATTGGATTTGTACTTAGTAGTGGAATTGTATTTGTAATATTCTATTTTGATGATACATTAAGAGATGTTGATGTAATAGAAAAAGAAATAGGTTTACCAGTAGTAGCTAAAGTATTTAAAGATGATAGTGGAATAGATTTAATAGTTGATAAGAAACCAAATGCTAATGCTTCTGAAAGTATTAGAACACTTAGAACTAATCTTCAATTTAGTAGTATAGATGAAGATTTAAAGACAATACTTGTAACAAGTTCTCTTCCAAGCGAAGGAAAAAGTTTTGTATCAGCTAACTTAGCAATTAGTTTTGCTCAAACTGGTAAAAGAGTATTATTAATGGATTGTGATTTAAGAAAAGGAAGACAATCTAATATATTTAAAGTAAATGGAAGAAAAGGCTTATCAAATTTACTTATTAGTGATATTCATGGTTATGCTGATTATATATTTGAAACTAAGATTGAAAATTTATATGTTATACCTAAAGGTACACTTCCTCCAAATCCTAGTGAACTTTTGAACTCTAAGAAGAATGAAGTATTAATTGAAATATTAAAACGTCATTTTGATATCATTATTTTAGATGGTGCACCTGTTATGGGACTTTCTGATTCATTAATATTGGGGTCTCTTGTTGATAAAACAATAATTGTAGCAGCTATTAATGAAACACCTAAAACTGAACTTATTAATACTAAGAAAGGTTTAGAAGGAATTGGTGCTCATATAGCTGGTGTTGTTGCTAATAACCTAATAGCAAGAAGAGGACACTATGGTGGATATTATTATGGTTATGGATATGGTTATGGTTATGAAGAAGGATATGGAGCTGCTGCTAAAAAGAAACCTGTAAAAAAAGTTGCATCTAGAGTTAAAGATGAAGTAGAAGAAGCAGAGAAAATAGTAGAAGAAAAGAAAAGTGAAGAATTAGAGAGGACAGAAAAAGAATTGTGATAGACATACATAATCACTTGCTATATGGAATAGATGATGGATCAAGAAGCCTAGATGAAAGTCTAAGTGCACTTAAAAGTATGTATGAAGTAGGTTTTACTGATATTATACTTACTCCTCATTATATTAATGATAGTAGATATAGTAGTCCTGCTAAAAATAACTATAAATTATTAAAAGAATTAAAAAAAGAATTAAAAAGAGATAATGTAAATATTAATCTATATTTAGGTAATGAAATATTTATGGATGATGATATATATAATCTTCTATCAGAAGGACTTATATATTCATTAAATGGAACTTCATATTTATTAATAGAACTTCCAATGAGTGGAGAATATCCAAGTTACATTGAAATATTTAAAGACTTAATTGATAAGGGATGTCATGTTGTACTTGCTCATCCTGAAAGATATTTTTCATTTCAAGAAGATTATAAAAAAATAGATGAAGTATTGAAAGCTGGAGTATTACTTCAATCTAATTTTGGAAGTATTATTGGTAAATATGGACATGAAGCAGAAAGGTTAGTAAAAAAACTAATCAAAGAAAAAAAGATTTCATTTTTAGCAAGTGATTCTCATCATAAAAAACATGATTATAGTGAGTTTGATCAAGCTAAAAAGGAAGTATTAAAATTAATATCAAATGAAGAATTTGATAAATTAACAAGAATAAATCCTAGCAAATTAATTAGCTAGGATTTTTTTGTGTAAAATTAAGAGTAAACTAGGAGACTTTAAAGTTTCTTTTTTTTGTGTTATAATATATTTGGGAGAATAGAATTATGAAAAAAATATTTTATAGTATTATTACAATATTATTTATATTTATATTAGTACCAAGGGTTAATGCGATTAGTACACAAGAATTAAATGAATTACTTTCAGGTAAAACACTTAAATTTGAAGTATATGGTCAAAATAGTAATGATTGGGATTATGATATTTCTGAGGTTGCAAGTGGACTAATAGATAGATATACTGAAGATTATGAAATTGTGTCAGTAAGAAATAATAATAAAAATGCATATGTACTAATTAATATGTATGATACAGATAAAGAAACATATGAAGATGTTGAAATTAAGTTTGTATTAAAACCATATGGGGTACGTTTAACAAAGGATAATTTTAATACTACTGTTGGTAAAGAATTAGAATTAAATGCTATTAATGATGATTACAAATATAATAGAAGTAAAATAACTATAGATGTTATTGATTTTGTTGATGAAGATTATGTTAAATTAAAAACTAAATCTAACAAAGTTACATTTAAAGAACCTGGCATATATTCAGGAATAGTTTATTTTAAAGAAAAAGCTCTTCCTTGTATAGAAGTATATTTTTATGTTGATCTTCAAGACAAATTAGATGAAGTATTAAATGATTTAACAGAAATAGAAATAGATAAAACTTATTTTGAAAATAAAAGTGATATTGAATTAGCTGAGTTAATGTTAATAAATAGTTTATATACTAATAATGATTATGAAATATATATTGAACCTAAAGTAAATAGTCATTCATCTTATGTTAATGAAGAAGAGGGTATTGTAAATTTAGACTTTGAATTTGTATTAAATAGTAAAACATATTCTATTAAGAAAGAAAATGTTAAGATTAAAAAATATGGAATTTCACTTAAAGTTGATCGTGAAACTATTGCTATGAATGTTGGTGATGAATTCAATATAAATTATGAATCATATTCAAATGTTAATTGGATAAGTAGTGATCCTAGTGTTGCAAGTGTAGATGAAAATGGAAAAGTAACTGCACTTAAAAGTGGTGTAAGTTATATAATAGGGGATTATGGCTTTCATAATTTTTATGCATATTTTTCAGTTAGTGTAAAACCAGAAAATATTGAAGAATTTAAAACAGATTTGACAAATAAATTAACTGCATTTATAGGTGAAGATAAAAAAATAGAAGTTCCTGGTGTATATGGTAGTATGGACTATTACACTATGAATGATTATTTATATGAAAAGATTAAAAAAGATAATAATGATGATAATATTTCATTAAATATTGAGTTTGATGATGACTATAGAACAGCAAATGTCAATTTAAATTATTCATATGATGGAGTTAAATATAACAATGAAACAATGCCATATGTTCCATATTGTGATAACTATGCTCATGAAGAAGAAGATTATTACGATGGTTATAGCTGTGGAACAGATTATGTTAAAGTAGATATTGTATATGCTAATGATAAAGAAGATTTTGATAATAGTCTTTTATCAAAAGCACAAGAATTAGCTAAAAAAATTAAAAGCAAAACTTATCCATCATATATTAATGGTAGTATTCAAGATATATTAGAACTAAGAAATAACTATTCACAATATGAAGAATTATTAATAAACAATTCCTATATTCAATCATTAATTAAAAATGATGATGGATTTACTCTTAAATTTGAAACAAGAGGTGGAAGTTGGGAAATTGATAATACTACAATTTTTGGACTTTGCTATATAGAAAAAGATGGAATAATATATGCTTTAGGAAGCGAAGATTGTGGTATTAAACAATCAATGAAACTAAATACTTTAGATGATAGCGAAAGTGGAATTAAAAAAGCTATAAAATCTGTTATTCAAAGTGAAATAGAAAGTGCTAAAGTATCAGTATCTCGTACTCCTGGAGAAACAAAAGAATATGATGTAACTATAACTGAAGAAGATAGTGAACCATATACATTTAGAACATATGTATATGTATTAAACAATAAAATTAAAGATACTCCAGTATTAACAGTTAAAAATGCAAATGATAATGCACTATTAATTAGTTGGAATAGTGTAAAATATGCTGAAAAATATATTCTTTATAGAAGTACAGATAATGTAAAATGGACAAAAGTAACTACTTTAGAAGATTTAACTTATACTGATACTAATCTTATATATGGTAAAAAATATTATTATAAAGTAAAAGCACAAAATACTGTAAATGGTAAAACAAGTAAAGTAGTTAGTGGAAAAACAATTCCAAATAAGGTTACTAATTTAAGGATTCTAGATATTGGAAGTAATAATGTTAAATTATCATATAATAAAGTTGATGTTAGTGGATATGAAATATATAAAAGTACTAATAAAAAAACATGGACTAAAGTAGCAAATGTAAATAATAGTGATACATTAGAATATGATGTACAAAAATTACTTGCTAATAAAAAATACTATTTTAAAGTTCGTGCATATAAAATAGTAAGTGGTAAAAAAGTATATGGATCATTTAGTAGTGTATTAAGCACAAAGACTGCTCCAGATAAACCAGTTATTAAACTAAGTATTAGAAGTGAAGATTCTATGAATTTATTAGTTAATACTTCACTAGGAGCAACTAAATATATTGTTCAAAAATCAACTGATGGAGAAAATTATGTATTACTTCGTGAATTAGAAGAAGCAGAAAATATTATTGAAAAAGATCATGAATTTGGACAAACTTATTACTATAGAGTTAAAGCTTGTAATAGTGCTAATAAATGTAGTTCATGGAATATAGTTAGCTTAATGCAAACAACTGAAGTACCAAAATTTACATTAACAACAAAGAATAAAAAAGTAATAATAAATATTACTCCTGTTACGGGTGCTGATGGATATGAAATATATAGAAAAGTTGGAAGTAAAAAAGAATATACATTAGTTAAAGAACTTGCAGATGAAAAAGAACTATTAAAATATGTAGATACTACAATAACAGATAAAACATATTACTATAAAGTAAGAAGTTATAAAGTAGTAGGTGAACAAAAAGTATATAGCAAGTTTAGTAAAGATGGTAAAATAACAAGTAAATAAGAGACTTTGAAGTCTCTTATTTCTTTGTCATAAATTGTTCTATTCTTTGTATATCGTTTTTATCTTTCGGTCTATTAAGACTTAGTTTTAATTTTAGAATATCATTTATTTTCTGAACTGGAATACCATCAATATATTCTTTATCATTAGAATAATATGTAGTTCCAAAATTAAGTTCATCATTAATAATAAATGCTTGAGGTCCATCTGGATTAAAGTGCTCAAGTACTGCTAAATAATCTTCTAATAATTCTTCTTCTAAATCTTCTGTCACTGATATATCAATATCAGGTGTTTCTTCTTTAATACCATGTAATACCATAGCAGTACCACTAATAACAATATATCTTTTTATATCTAAATTATATTTTTTTAGTTTTTTTATTATTTCGTTTCTCTTCATATAAATATTATATCATATGTTATAAAAATGTATTTTGTCAAATAGTTTTGATTATTTGTCGAAATGTGTTATAATTAATATGATAATAGGTGATTATAGATAAGATATAGAGGTATTATTAAAACATTAAAAATAAATAGAAGTAAAAGTGATGTAATACTTTGAAAATAAGTTTTACATAGATATGATTTAGAAAGGAGTCAAAAAATGAAAGGAAACAAAAAAGCTATCATAGTAATTGTATTACTCGTATTACTTGGAATAACTACTGGATATGTATCTAGTGCATATGCTAAATATGCAAGTGAAATATCAGGTAATAAAGGAACAGTTAAAGTTGCTAAATGGGCATTCTCAACAGAAAATAAAACACAATCAATTGATGTAGATTTAAAGAATACTGTTGTAGCATCAAGCTTAAAAGCTGATAGAATTGCTCCAGGAACAGAAGGAGAATTTGCTTTATCTTTAACTAATGCTAATACTGAAACTGGTGTTGCTTTCACAGTTGCATTTACAGCTACTAATAAACCAACTAACTTGAAGTTATATAAAAAGAGATATGGTTCTACTGGTTCATATACTTATGGTGAAGAAATAACTCCAGGTACTACAACTATTACTGGTAAATTAGCTGCTGAAGATGGAACTGGATTAAATGTACCAATTTATTGGCAATGGGCTTATGGTTCTAGTGATTCAGTAAGTGATACAGTTAATGCAGCAGATACAACTGATGGAGTAGCTGGAAATGATATGACTATTGAAGTAACTATTACTGGTATTCAAACAAATCCAGCAGATGCTGTAACAACTGGTTTAGATTAATATAGCAAAAAATATAGGAAGTTATTATTTAACTTCCATAAGAGAAATAAGTGCCTATTATTTCTTTTATGGAAATTAAATAGTATAAGGAGAAATAATATGAAAGGAAAGAATAATAGAAAAAGTAACAATTCTAATAATAGAAATATTGTTTATTGGATTATTATTATTTTATTAATCATCATAATATTATTACTATTATTTTGTAATAAGTTTGGAAAAACAGAAAATAAGAATTGTAAGAATCCAACAGGTAACTTTGATGTATTTAATATAGATTTAGATTGCAATTGTGAAAATGGCGAAAAATGCGATAATAATAACAACAAGAGTAATAATAAAAATAATACTTTGCCAGTTTGGAATGATGATATAGAAGAATATGGAAAAGTGTATGTTGATGATGCTAGTGGAAATTATATTTATCATCAAAAATTAAACATTTTTACTAATCCATATTATGAATTTGAAGATAAAATAGCGCCAGGTGTATCTAATTCATATTCATTTGTTGTTCATAATAATGCAAGCTTTACAGTTAGATATTATATTGAAATGTATAAAAAATGTAATTATGACTTAGAAATAAAATATAGATTAAAAAGAAATGGTGAATATGTTTTAGGTAATGATGATAAATGGGTAAGTGACAGTGAACTCAAAACAGCATTTAAAAAACTTAATAGTAATAAAAATGATAAGTATATTTTAGATTGGAAATGGGAATATGAAGATGGTAGAGATCAAAAAGATACTTACATTGGTGAAAATATGGAAGATGCATATAAATTAAGCATCAAGTTTTACTTTGAGCAGGTTTAAAATATGAAAAAGATATTATATAGATTATTTATAGTTGTGTCATTATTTTTAATTACTTTAAACATATTATCAATACTTCATATACCATTATTTGGATTTAGAATATTTAGAGTTGGAACTGGAAGTATGGTGCCTTATTTAAATACTAATGACTATATATTGGTAGAAGAAACAGATAAATATGAAGAGGGAGATGTAGTTACATATAAAGTTGGAGACAATGTATTTATAACTCATAGAATAATAAATATAGATGGAAATAAAATAACTACAAAAGGAGATGCTAATAATATTTCAGATGATCCAATTACATTTGAAAATATAATTGGAAAAGTAGTATTTAAAGTAGGTGTCTTTGGATTTGTTATATATTTATTTAGTAAACCATTATCATGGATTTTACTATTTATGATAGGATTTGCTATTACTATGTCAATACCTGATCAAAAATCTAAAAAGAAAATAGCTAGAAAGAAAAAGGAATTAAATACTGATAATAAAGTAGTAGAAGCAAAAGATAAAAAGAAATCTACAACAAAGAAAAAAGCTACAAGAAAAACTAATACTAAAGAATTAAAACCTAAAAAGAAAGAGGCTGTAACAAAGAAGGCAGCATCAAAGAAAACAACTATAGTAAAAAAAGTAGCTGAACCTAAAAAGAAAGCTGCAACAAAAAAGACTAATACAAAAGAAACAAAAGTTGCAAAGAAAGTAGCTG
>CAMKMS010000034.1 GCA_946413985.1 uncultured Mycoplasmatota bacterium | reverse complement strand
AATTTATTATTTTTAATCTTAAACATAATACTTCCATCCTCATCTGTTCTATATATTTTTGAATTATCTAAATTCTCTAACACTTCTTTATTTGGATGACCATAACGATTATTTTTTCCAACACTTATTATTGAATACTTTGGATTAATTATATCTATAAATTCTTCACTACTACTTGTTTTACTTCCATGATGTCCTACTTTTAATATATCAATATATCTTATATTATATTTATCTAAAATATCTTTTTCTTTTTTTATTCCAGCATCACCCATAAACAAAAATTTATTGCCTTCTATTTCAGTATAAATAACATTACTATTATCATTTTCATTATCATATTCTTTTGTTTTTAAAAAAGACAATTTAATATTATCAATATCTATTTTTTCAATACATAAGTAATATGGAATGTTTTTACTCTTTAACAAATTAATTAAATCAGTTTCTAATTCATTAATATTTCCACAATTAACTATAACTTTTCCAACATTAAAATTGTTTATTAAATCTTTAGCATAACCCATATGATCATAGTCACCATGACTAAAAATTGCATAATTAATCTTTTTAATTCCAATACTTTTATAGAAAGGAATAATACTATCCTTCATCAAATTAAATGATTGATTCTTTTTCTTCCATTCTTCTTCATAATAATCTGTTTTTCCACCACTATCTATTAGAATACTTTTATTATTTTTTGTTACTATCAAAGAATTATCTCCTTGTCCAACATCAATATAATAAATAATGGTATTTCTAATTAAATATGGTTTTATATACAAAAATATTATTAATAATACTAAAAGGATTTTGAAACACTTTTTCTTTTTAATAATTAGAATTAGAAAAGAATAAAATAATACTATTTCAAATATTGATAGTTTTGAAAATGAAATGGTAATATTTAGTATTTTACTACTTAGTAGTGAAACTGCTTCCATAAATTTTAAAAACAAAGATAGAATTGATGTTAATTTACTAAAAAGAATAGTTAATAATGATAATGGGAAAACTATATTTGATACATATGGAATAAAAAACAAATTATTTAAAAAACCAATAATATTAATTTCATATGACATATTTATAATGATAGGCATACTAGCCAAAAAAGAAATAATACTTATTTTAAATAATGATGATTTACTATTATTCTCATTATAAATAATTATAAAAAATGTTATCGTAAAAGATAATATAAAGCCAGTATTATAGATAAAACTTGGATTGATAAGAATAAGTATAAAAAATGTTAAATATAATAAATATTTGGTCTTAATGAAAAAATACCATATTTTATTAATACTACTTAATATAAAAAAAATAGTTGCCCTTAAGATTGAGGGAGAAAAAGATGCAATAAATGAAAAGAATAGTAAAAAAACACTTGTTATAATAAATGATATTATTTCATTACATTTTAATTTTTTTAAAACATATAAAAGAATAGATGAAAAAACTGAAATATGAAGACCTGATAAAGCAAACAAATGGGTTATTCCATTATTTTTATAATTATTATATATGTCTTTATCAATGTATTTAGATTCACCTAGAATAAATGCATATAAATATGAATTATTATTAATGATATTAATTCTTTTATAAATGTAATTCTTTATTTTATACAAAACATTTTTATTTTTCTTTTTTATATTTAATTCATCAATATTTATAATGAATTCTATATTTTTATAATATAAATATTTTTTATAATTAAATGTATTTGGAATAGTATTATTACTAGGTTTTGAAAGTACACCTTTTAAAATAATCAAATCATTTAAAGAATAATTATTTATAAATGATTGTTTTTCTTCATATGTTTTAAAATAATAATTTCCAACAAGATTATTAAATTCTAAAGTCAAATGATTTCCATCTATTGTATAATTTTTAATTCTTAATTCAAAATATTTATCTAATTCATTATATGTTTTCTTTACTTTATAATTACTAAAATAAACCAATAAAAAAATTAATGAAAATAATAAAAAAATATAGTATAAATAATCACACAGTAATATTTTCCTTAATCTTAGCATATATTGTTTGACTTATACCATTAACATTTAATATTTCTATAGTAGATTTAAAATTGCCATATTTTTCTCTATATTCAATTATTGCTTTTGCTTTTGCATCACCAATTCCATTTAAAGTTTTTAATTCATCTATATTTGCAGTATTAATATTTATTTTTCCATTTACTTTAGTTGGTTCTTCTTTATAGCATGCATCATTTTTAATTTCTTCACAAACACAAGGTGTTTCTACTATAATGGTATCTTGTTTTTCTGCTTTCTTAATTTCACTATTTGAATAAATAACTATAACATCACCATCATTTAATAGTTTAGATAAATTTATAAATCTAGTATTAGCATCTTTTTTAAGACCACCAGAAACATCAATTGCATCTATTACTCTAGAATCTTTTTTCATTTTATAAACTCCAGGTTTATTAACATATCCTTTTATATCAATATATATATCATCTAATGCTATATCTTCTTTAATTACATTTTCTTTTTTTACCTCTTTAACACTATTATTATCAATTTTAAAATATAATAATGAAAAACCAGCAACATTAATTAATAATATTATTGTTGGAATAATCACTTTTTTATAATCAAAATCATTCAATATTTCTTTTATATATTCAATTATATCTTCCATAAATCCTTTCATATCCCTCTAATATTATTATTAGCCATAAAAAAAGAAAACACTATAAATGTTTTCTTATTTTTTATATTAATTCAATTGAACTGATTTTTGTTTATAACTTAATACTAGATAAGCAAGTGTAAATGCTACTAAAGTTACCATTAACAATATAGCAACATTTTCAACACCAGTATTTGCATTTGTTACAATATCAAGATCTGCTTCTATATCTTTATTAATTATTTTTCCACCAGACATTAAATTTTGTAATAAAGAGAATTGTGGTTTATAAATTCTACCTCTATTTGTTAGTGGGTCAAATATAGACGCATCTTTTAGTTTTATTCTTAAAGATACACTACCTATTTTTGCATCTTTTTTACATTCAACATAGAATTTTTGTCCATTTGATAATTTAGATATAGATTTGCCATTTTCATCAATAACTCTAATACCTGTAGTATCAGCATTTGCTATTGTAACAGTCATCTTACCACCAGATAAAACATCAGCTTTAGCTGTATATGGTCCAAATACATCATAAGAACCTTTTGATTTTCCTTTATTATATTCTTCTTTAGGCTTTGTAATTTTAATCTTATTAGTAAATGATCTAGAACTATAACCATCATATTCGCTTCTATCCATTAATAAAAATTGATATAGTTGATTTAACTCATCTGAATTAACAATAGTATCTCCTATTTCATCACCTAAAACAGTATGATCTGTTGCCTTCCAAATAGCGTATTGTACAGTTGCATAAACATAGTTTTCAACATAATCATCTAAATCTGCAAATCCATTACAAGTAAGAGCAGTATCATCAAATGTATGACCTTCTAATTCACATATTTCTTTTCTTAAACCATCATAATCTGCTCCTGCAAATTCTACTGATTCCTTAAGAGCCATCGTTGGATATGAATGTTCAATAATCCATAATGCATGATCGTAATGAGGAACACTCTTACTTTCTGTAACATTGTATTTATCAAATAATATATCTTTTCCAGTAAATGTCAAATCATAAGATGTATCACCAGTATTACCTGTAATATCTTCAGCAGTTACAGTTGCAAGAAGATCAGATAAATAATGAAATTCAATCTTTTTAATCTTAATTGTTATTGGAATATTTAAACTCTCAACATTAGAAATAATACTAGATGCAGTATCACTTCCTGTTAATTCATAAAAAACTTCACTTCCATCTAATGAAACAAGATCAATTGAAGTAACAATTTGATTTTTCAAACTGCTTTTAGCTTTTACTGCTGCTTGAACATTTGAATCATTTGATAAAGCAGTAATAATTATATCAATTAACTTCAAATCGTCAGTAGAAGCATTAGCATAGTGTCCATTATTTAATAATCCAAGTTCTGGAAATTTCATTAAATTATCCAAACAATAAGCAGTAAACCAATTACTATATGTAGAATCTAATGTTAATCCATCAGTTGAATCAAAATCCTTTAACTTTCCTAAAATTATTTTTCTAAATCCATCATATCCATTAATATCTGCTCCACCATTTGCTGATGAAAATTTAATTTTACTAAAATCAAATTCTTCAGTCAAGCTACCATATACCACATCAAATGGTGTAGGTACTGTTTCAGGTGCTTTTGCCTTTGTACTATTTGGTATAGATAACTTAGTTATAGCTGCATTTACACCTATAGCAAAAAAGCACATAGCAAATATTAAAACAATACTAAATAATATTTTTTTCTTCATTTTTTATATACACTCCTTTACCTTATAAAATAATTTTAGCATTTTTTTTGCTTATTTACAATATAAAAAGGAATTATTAGACATATTTTAATTACAATAATTCCTTTTTTTTCTTAATTATTCTCTTTATTTTGTTTTTTTTCTTCTTTTGATGATTTTTTTTCTGATTTTGGTAATAATTCTTTTCTTGATAAATTTAGTTTTCCTTTTCTATCATATCCTGTTGCCTTTACAACAATTTCATCACCAACTTTTAGAATATCACCTGGATGATCAACTCTCTTATTATCAAGTTGTGATACATGTACTAGACCTTCACATCCTGGCCACAATTCAACAAATGCACCAAAATCTTCAATTCTTGTAACTTTAACAGTATAAACTGCTCCAATTTCAACTTCTTTTACTATATCTTCTATCATACCGATTGCTTTATCTAAAACATCTTTATTCATATGATAACATATTACATTTCCATCATCATCAATATCAATTTTAACAGCTTGTTTATCATTAACTGATTTAACATTACTTGATTCTAAGATAATCTTAGTAATTGTTTCTCCACCTTTACCAATAACATCTTTAATCTTTTCAGGTTCGATCTTCATAGTTCTTATCTTTGGAGCATATTCAGATAATTCATGTCTTGGTTCAGATATTGTAGCTTCCATAACATCTAAAATTTGCATTCTTGCTTTATGTGCTTGAGCAAGTGCTTCTTTTAATACTTCTTTTGTAACTCCTTTGATCTTAATATCCATTTGAAGTGCTGTAATACCTTTTCTTGTTCCAGAAACTTTAAAGTCCATATCACCCATATGATCTTCTAAACCTTGAATATCTGTTAAAATTGTATATTTTCCATCACATGTTCCATTTTCTGTAATAAGTCCCATTGCTATTCCGGCAACAGGTGCTTTAATTGGAACACCAGCTGACATTAATGACATACATCCAGCGCAAATACTAGCTTGACTAGATGAACCATTACTTTCAAGTACTTCAGATACAACACGTACTGTATATGGGAACTCTTCTTGACTTGGCATAACTTGTAATAAACTTCTTTCAGCTAAAGCTCCATGTCCAATTTCACGTCTTCCAGGGCTTCCATATCTTCCAGTTTCACCAACACTAAATGCTGGGAAATTATAATGGAAAATAAACTTCTTAGATTCTTCAAGTCCAAGTCCATCTAATATTTGTTCTTCATTTTGAGCACCTAATGTAGTAATAGCAAGTGCTTGAGTTTGACCTCTTGTAAATAATGCACTACCATGTGTTCTTGGAAGTAAGTCTACATCGCAAGATAATTCTCTTATTTCATCCATTTTACGTCCATCAGGTCTAATATGTTCATTAGTAATTAAACGTCTTACTTCATTACCTTCAATTTCATCAGCTATCTTTTTAACAAGTTTTAAGTCATCTTCTAATGTTTCTTCTCCTTCATGTTTTTCTGTATATTTAGTAATTGCTTCTTCTTTTACTTCATCTATTCTTGCATATTTTTCAAGTTTATCTTTAATTTGTATAGCAGCAATCATATCTTCCTTTATATCTTCTTCTACTTCATTTCTTAATTCATCAGGAATAGATGCTAAAACTACCTCTATTTTTTCTTCCCCTATTTCACTAGTTATATCTTCTTGAATTGCACATAATTCTTTAACTGCTTCATGGCCAAACATTAATGCTTCAAGCATCTCTTCTTCGCTAACTTGTTTAGATCCACTTTCTACCATATTTATAGCATCTTTTGTTCCAGCTACAGTTAAATCTATTGTACTTCTTTCCATCTCTTCACAAGTTGGATTAATTTTAAGTTCTCCATCAATTTTTCCAACTTTAACTCCAGCAACAGGTCCCTCAAATGGTATTTTAGAAATACATAAACATAATGATGAACCAAATAATGCAGTCATTTCTGGTGTTTTATCTGGATCTACACTAAGTACTGTATTTACTACTTGAACCTCATTTCTAAAATTTTCATCAAACATAGGTCTTATTGGTCTATCAATAACTCTTGCAGTTAATGTAGCAGCATCTGTTGGACGACCTTCTCTTTTAATAAATCCTCCTGGAATTTTACCAACAGAATAAAGTTTTTCTTGATATAAAATTGTTAAAGGGAAAAAGTCTGCAGTAGATACATTATTACTCATTACACTTGTAGATAAAATAACTGTATCATCATATCTAACTAGAACAGCTCCAGCAGCTTGTTTAGCTAGTTCACCATGTTCTATAACAAGTTTTCTTCCCATAAAATCATATTCAAAAACTCTTTTCATTTAAATACTCCTTCCTAAAATAAAAGACACTTAAAACAAGTGCCTACTTTCTTAAATTTAATTTTTCAATAAGTTCACGATATCTAGTAACATCTTCACGTTTTAGATAATCTAGTAAACTCTTTCTTTTACCAACTAACATTAATAATCCTCTATTAGTATGGTAATCATGTTGATGTTCTTTCATATGCTCTGTTAAAATATTAATTCTTTCTGTTAACAAAGCAACTTGAACTTCAACGCTTCCAGTATCTCCTTTGCTTCTTGCAAATTTTGATACTATAGCTTCCTTCTTTTCTTTTGCTAAAGCCATTATAAAAAACTCCTTCCTTCTAATATTTATCCGTTATATCTGAGTAAGAAAGCGAAAGGTCATTCAAACTAAGAAATAACTTCTAATTAATAATACAATAATTTTAAATAAAAATCAACATTTTTTATAGTTTTTATTGACAACTATTTATTATATATGCTAATATTTTGTTTATGCTGTTTATTTTTTAGATGATACACTTATATTTATAGGAGGATTTAATGAATTTAAGTGAAGAAGAACTTTCAAAAGAAATAATTCATCTAGATAAGACAATAAAACTTTTACGTAATGAAATATCTACTCTTGCTCAAGACTTATATGACAACGAAGAGAAACAAAAAGAATTCAAAAAATTTATTTGGGATTCTAAAGCAGAACTTGATCCAACTGAAATGAAAACTATTATGTCTAATAATGATCAAGAAATTGACAACTTAGAAATGAAAGCAAAATATTATAGAAAACTTTATAAAATACAAAACTCACCATATTTTGCAAAAATAGTTTTCGAAGGTGATGAAGGAACGAAAGATATATATATAGGTCTAACATACCTTACTAAAAATAATGAAAACGTTATTTATGATTGGAGAAGTCCTATAGCTAGTATATTTTATGATTATGAAAGTGGTCCAGTTTCATATGAGGCACCTGGTGGAATATTTAAAGGATTTCTTCATAATAAAAGACAATTTACAATTGAAGATGCAAAAATAAAAAGAGTATTTGATTCAAAACTGAATGTTCAAGATGATATTTTACAAGAAGTACTTTCAAGTAAAACAAGTGAATACATGAAAAATATTGTTAATACTATTCAAACAGAACAAAATGCAATAATCAGAAATGTTAAAGATAATAACTTAATAGTACAAGGAATTGCAGGTAGTGGTAAAACAAGTGTTGCTCTTCATAGAATAGCATTTCTTCTTTATAAAATTAAAAACTTAACAAGTAATAAAGTATTAATATTTGCTCCAAATAATATATTTAGTGAATACATATCAAATGTACTTCCAGAACTTGGTGAAGATAATACTAAAGAAACAACATTTAGTGATTTCTTAGAAGCTTATATAACAGAATACAAATCTATAGAATCATTTACTTCATTTATAGAAAGATATTACAAATACGAAGAACCATTTATTGATTTAATAAAATATAAACAGTCAAATGAAATAATTAAAGTAATGGAAGATTACGTAAAATCTTTTAGTAAAAAAGCATCATTCACTAGTGATTTATTAAATCATGATGTATTTATTACTAAAGAAAAATTAAACTATTATCTTAATGAAAGATACTCCTCTATTCCATTATTTGAAAGAATAGATGAAATGGCTATTAAAATATCTGAAATGGAACTTAAAGGCAAAAGAAGTAAAGAAGTCAAATCATGGCTTAAAAATATACTTAATATAACATTAGATTACAAAATGATTTATAAAAATTTTTATAAGAGTCCTGAATTTATTGAATCTTATGGCAAAACAATTCCAGATAGTTATCTAAATAGATTAGATGATAAAACAATATCATTTGAAGATGCATGTTTATTTGTATATATGAAAAGTTTACTTAAATTTTTAGGAAATGATTATACAATTGAACAAACAATTATTGATGAAGCACAAGATTATAATATTCTTCAATATATACTACTTAAAAAAATATTAAAGAAATCAAAATTCACAATACTTGGAGATATTAATCAAACAATAAATCCTTACTATCAATATGATTCATTAGAAGATATTAAACAAATATTTAATAATGAAGCTAAATATATAGAACTTACTAAAACATATAGATCAAGTCCAGAAATAATTGAACATGCAAATAAAATACTAGGATTAAACTTAGTATCTGCAATTAGAAAAGATACAAATATTCCAGTAGAATTTAGAATTGAAAATGATTTAAAGAAACAGTTACTAAATGATATTGAAGTATTAAGACAAGACAATAAAAGTATTGCTATAATAACAAAAACTGATACTGAAGCAGAAAAGATTTATAGATTACTTCATAAAGACTTAGAAGATTTAACATTAATAAAAAACAATTCTAAAAAGTTTTCAAGAACACTTGTTACTCTTCCATCTTATATGGCTAAAGGATTAGAGTTTGATGCAACAATTATTTATACAGATAAAGATAATCCATATACATATGAAGAAAGATATTTATATTATGTATCTTGTACAAGAAGTCAACACCATTTAATAATCTACAATAACAAATAAAAAAACAATTTTA
>CAMKMS010000033.1 GCA_946413985.1 uncultured Mycoplasmatota bacterium | reverse complement strand
CTTATGGGTTCAGTTATACTTCTATCTAAATTATTCTTTGTTTCAAAAGCAATTATTTCATTTTTATATATTAAAATAGTAAATCCATTAAATAAATAATTATATACATCACTATCTTTAATAGATTTAAAGCTTATAGATGGAATATTATTTAAAATATCATGTTCAAAAGATGATAAACCTTTAAAAATGTTTCTATTTGATAAATAATTTAGTATAAAATCATTTGTATTTTTTGATGAAGATAAACTTTCTAAATTTATAATAAAAATATTTTCATTGAAAAATGAAATCTTTTTAATTTGAAGATCTGGCATATGTTTAATTGAATTATATAGTTTATTAATAATATTCATAGTTATAGTATGTATAAAAAAATAATTATAATGTATTTGTGACTCTTTTTTATGTCTTGCATACTTTATATTAGGAGGCATTTGTCATGTTTAATAATTATAAAGAAATAGTTACTAAAGCAATTATTGGTAAAGGTAAAAAGGAGTTTAAAAATGATTATGAAGTGGAAGTAGATAAAAATGTAGATACTGTTCTTGGGTGTTGGGTAATAAATCATGATATAAAAGGTAAAAAGGAAAATAATCATATTAAAATAAATGGAAGTTATGATATTAATATTTGGTATAGTTATGATAACAATACTAAAACTGATGTCATTAGTAATAAAATGTATTATGAAGAGATAGTAAAAGTAAAAGTTAAAGATGAAAGTTTTTTAGATGATTCTTCTGAAGTAATAATAAGAAGTCTTAAAAATCCAGCCTGTACTGATGTAAGCAATGATGGAAATAAAATAAAATATACAATATCAAAAGAATTAGGTATCGAAATAGTAGGAGACCAAAAAATTAGAATTCCAATATCAAATAGTGAAGATGAATATGATGTTATAATAGACGAAGAAGATATAAAAAATAAAATTGATAAAGAAGTTAATGAGGATTATTTAAAATCAACTAATGAAGACAAAGATAATAATTAAGGTATAGAGCATATTTTTTAAATTTTGTCAAATTGACTTTTTATTTTTTAGGTTTATAATAATTTTTATCTTTTTAAAAAAGGAGAAATATGAGATGCAAGACACAATGATTATTAAGCAAAGTCTTGATAAATTGTTGACTGAAAATGATACCATATTTATTGTTCCACATGATAGGCCTGATATGGATGCTTTAGGTTCTGCAATAGGTATGGCACTAATATGTAAAAAGAATAAAAAGAAATGTTACATCGTCATAAATGATGAATTTGATAAAATAGAAGCTGCTACAAGAAAAGTTATTGATGAAGTAAAAGGCAATTTTGATATTATTAACTTAGAAGAAGCTAGTGGACTTATTAATGATAAAAGTCTAATGATTGCAGTGGATGTTAATAAAACATATTTGATTTCTACTGAAGAATTATTAAATAAGTTTTCTAATGTTTTTGTACTTGATCATCATAAAACTGATGATAAAACTATTAAAACAAAGTATTTATTTGCAGATGAAAAATTATCAAGTACATGTGAAGAAGTAAGTAGATTATTATTTTCATATAATGTTAAATTAAATAAAGATTATGCTACATATCTACTTGCAGGTATTATTCTTGATACTAATAAATTAAGTAAAAATGTTAGTGAAGATACATATGCTGTAGCAGCAAAACTAGTTGGTAAAGGTGCTGATGCAACTATTGCTAATAATATGTATTTGGAAGATTTTGAACATGATAGAGCTATACAAAGATTAGTTGATAATACAATTTTTCCAACATATATATATGCAGTTGCATGTGATAAAGATTGTTCAAATCAATTTTATTCAATAGAAGATATTGCTAAAGCATCAGATTATCTTCTTAAATATCAAGTTAATGCAACTTTTGCAATAGCAAGAATAGATGAAGAAACAATTTCAATTAGTGCAAGAAGTAAAGGAATTATTGATGTTTCAAAAATAATGGCACTATTTGGTGGAGGAGGAAATGTTCATTCAGCTGCAGCTAGAGTAAAAGGTATGAGTTTGAGTGAAGTAAAAGATAGATTAAATTATATATTAATTCCAACAAATATATTAACAGAAGAAAGTCAAATGAAATTAACATTAAAAAACAATTGAAAATAAACATTTAAAATGATATCCTATTAATAGGAAGTGTATAATATGAATATAGTATATTGTTCCAAAATAATAGAATTTAAGGGTATTCTTTTTTGAGTACTCTTTTTATGTGAGGTATTGGTATGAAAGAGCAAGTTAATAATGAAAAACTTAGATTAATGGTTTTTGAAAGTGCAAAAAGTTTAGGACAAAGAGTAGATGAAAATCTACTTGAAATGTATAATCTTGATAAGAATAAAAATACATTTATTCTTCCAATAAAAGAAAGCTTTTTTGAAGATGGACATTTAAAAGTAGAAATATCTGAAACTGTTAGAGGAAAAGATGTTTTCTTTATAACAGATATTGGAAATTATTCTGTTACTTATAATATTCATGGATTTACTAATCATGCGAGCCCTAATGATTTATTAATGCAATTAAAAGATGGAATAGGTGCATGTTCTAGACATGCAGATAAAATAAATGTAGTAATGCCACTTTTATATGCTGGACGTCAACATAGAAGAAATACTAGAGAAAATTTAACTTGTGGACAATCATTAAGAGAGTTAGATGATATAAGTAAAATAAGAAGTTTTATTACATTTGATGCTCATGATCAAGGAGTAGAACACGCTATTAGAAATATGGAATTTGATAATTTTTATGCTGTAGATATGATTCTTGATAAGTTTATAGATGACTTAAGTTTAGATGAACTTAAAAATCTTGTATTTATAGCACCGGATAATGGAGCAGTTGGAAGAAGAAATGTATATTTAAATTCATTTTCATATCCTGATATTCATAGAGAAGCAGGTAGTTTTGTAAAACAAAGAGATTTTAATAATTTAGTAGATGGAAAATATCCAATACTTTCACATGATTATAGTGGTAATAAAAATTTAAAAGGTAAAACTGCAATAATTGTTGATGATATGATATCAAGTGGTGGAAGTATGTTTGATGTAGTTAAAGAACTAAAAAATCTTCATATAGGAAATGTTTATATCATAGTAACATATGCTTTATTTACTAAAGGAATAAATGAGTTTAGAAAATTATATAAAGAAGGTAAAATACAAGGAGTATACACAAGTAATTTATCATATATACCTCTTGAGTATTTAAAAGAAGAATGGTTACATGTATGTGATTGTTCAAAAGAACTTTCTCAAATAATATATAATATTCATAATGATTTATCTATATCATCAATACTTAGAGATAGAAGTGAATCAGTATTGAAACTTGAGAAGAAATTCAAGGAAGATAAAAAGAAATGATTGATAAAAAATTGCTAGATGTATTGAAAGAAGGTAATCTTGCAATATTACCAACTGATACAGTTTATGGAATACATGCTGATGCTACTAACACAGAAGCAATAAGAAGAGTAGATGAAGCTAAGAATAGTAATAAACCACATTTAATTTTAATTTCTAGTATTAAAATGTTAGAAGAGTACATATTAGAAATAGAACCTTTGCAAAGAAAGTTAATAGACAAGTATTGGCCGGGGCCATTAACAATTCTTTTTAAAAAGAATTCTAAATTAAGTGATGAACTTACAAAGAATAGTGAGTATGTTGCTGTACGCATGCCAAATGATAAGTTTTTGCTAGAATTAATAGATACTTTTAATAAACCAATTATATCAACAAGTGCTAATATATCAAATGGTGATGTAATAAAGAATATTTCATTATTAGATTCAGAATTAAAAAATAAAGTCTCATATATTTATAACATTGGTACAATAAAGAGTGTTCCATCTACTTTAATAAAAATAATAGATAATAAAATAGTTTTTTTAAGAGAAGGAAGTCTAAGTGAAGAAATAAAAACTGACTTTAAAGAATACATTTAATATGTTAAAATATTAAAAACAAAAAGGAGGAATAAATAATGAGTGTAATAAATAGTAATAGTAATGATTTTGAAAGTGTTGTTTTAAAATCAGATAAACCAGTACTAGTTGACTTTAATGCTACTTGGTGTGGACCATGTAGAATGATGGGACCAGTACTAGAAGATTATTCAAATGAAAATGATAAAGTTAAAATTGTTTCTATTGATGTTGATGAGAATAGTGATCTAGCATCAACTTATGGTGTATTATCAATACCATGTTTAGTATTATTTAAGGATGGAAAAGAGGTAATAAGAAACGTTGGCTTTATTGGTAAAGAAGAACTTGAGAGTTTTTTAGGTGAAGTATAATGTATGATATTATAATTATAGGAGCAGGTCCTGCAGGTATGACTGCTAGTATTTATGCTAAAAGAAGTAATAAAAATGTTTTAGTATTTGAAGCATCAAGTCCTGGGGGACAAATTATTAATGCTCTTAAAATTGATAATTATCCTGCAAGTCCAGGAATAAGTGGATATGAATATGCAACAAATCTTTATAATCAAACTGTATCTTTAGGAGTAGAATTTAAATTTGAAAAAGTTGATAATATAGTTAATCATGAAGATTATAAAGAAGTAATCACTTCAAAAAATAGTTATAAATGTAAATCTATAATAATAGCTACAGGATCAAAAAATAGATTATTAGATATTCCTCTTGAAAAAGAATTTGTTGGAAAAGGAGTTTCATATTGTGCTACTTGTGATGGAACATTTTTTAAAGGACAAGATGTATGTGTTGTAGGAGGAGTTAATAGTGCAATAGAATCTGCATTATATTTAAGTAGTCTAGCTTCTAAAGTTTACTTAATTCATAAAAATAGTGATTTTAAAGCTGATGAATCATTAATTAATGAATTAAAAAATAAAGATAATATTGAGTATGTTTTAAATTCTAAAGTTGTTAAAATAAATGGAAATGATAAATTAGAAAGTATTACTGTTATGAACGATGATGGAAAAGAATATGATATTAATATTTCAGGATTATTTATTTCAGTAGGAAGAAGTCCACAAAATGATTTTATTAAAAATTTAATTGATGTTGATGAATATGGTTATGTAAAATCAAAAGAAGATTGTCATACTAATATAGATGGTATATTTGTAGCAGGCGATAATAGAACTAAAGAACTAAGACAACTTGTAACAGCTTGTAGTGATGGAGCAATTGCAGCAACTGAAGCAATAAAATATGTAAATAATAAAAAATGAGAATTTATATTCTCATTTTTATATGATAGAATTAGTATAGGAGAGTGAATAATATGTTTAGTTTAAAGGGAAGAGTAGCTGTTATTAGTGGAGCTTCAAGTGGGCTTGGAAAACAAATGGCACGTGCTTTTGTTGCACAAAGAGCTAATGTTGCAATACTAGCAAGAAGAATAGAAAAATTAGAAGAACTAAAAGCTGAACTTGAGCAAAATGGTACTAAAGTAATTGCTATTAAATGTGATGTTACCAGCACAGAAGATGTTAATAATGCTGCCATGATAGTTGAAAAAGAATTTGGTCGTGTTGATATATTAGTTAATTGTGCAGGATCAAGTAAAGACAAAGGCGTTCTTGATATGAGTGATGAAGAATGGAATTTCACAATTGATACTGATATGACAAGTGTATTTAGAATGACAAGAGCTTTTGCTAATATAATGAAAAAGAACAATTATGGTAGAGTAATAAATATAGCATCTATGTATGGTATGGTTGGAAATAGTGAAATACCAACAATAGCTTATCATTCAAGCAAAGGTGGAGTAGTTAATTTTACAAGAGCAGCTGCTGCTGAGCTTGCACCTTATGGTATTACAGTAAATGCAATATGTCCTGGATATTTTTATACTGAATTAACTACTGCTGTATTAGATACTCCAAGATTTCAAGAATTTGCATCTTCTCATGTGCCAATGAAAAGATATGGACGTGAAGGTGAACTTAATGCTGGAGCAATATTTTTAGCAAGTGAAGAAGCTTCATATGTAACTGGAGTAATATTACCAATAGATGGAGGATATACTGCTGTATAATTTAGTTAATAAAATAGAATCTCTTTAATAGAGATTTTATTTTTGGTATAATTTGTATAGGTGATCTTATGGATGAATTTTTAAATTTTGCAAAAAGAATTGCTTTTTATGCAGGTAATGTAATGAAAGAGTTTTTTAATAAAGAACAAGGTGTTATATATAAAGAAGATAGAACACCTGTTACGTTAGCTGATAAAAAAATAAATGAATATTTAATTGAAGAAGTAAAAAAAGAGTATCCAAGTTTTAAAGTAATTGGAGAAGAATTATCATTAGATAATGATAGTGACTATGCATGGGTATGCGATCCAATTGATGGAACAAGTATGTTTACAAGACATGTACCTATATCTGTTTTTTCACTAGCATTAGTTAAAGATGGAGAGCCTATTGTAGGAGTTGTTTATGATCCATTTTTAGATGAAATGTATAGTGCTATTAAAGGAGAGGGAGCATATTGTAATGATAAAGAAATTCATGTAAATAATAAAAAACTTGGTGAACTTGGATGTAATATAGATTATTGTATGTGGTCAAAAGCAAAATATGATACATTAGAGATTGTTAAAGAATTACGAAATCGTGCAAAAATGTGTTCTTTTGGTAGTGTAGCTCACGGTTGTATGTTAGTTGCTTCGGGTAAAATAAGTGGTGAAATATTTCCTGGTACATCTCATGGAGAATGCGATGTTTCAGCTAGCAAATTAATAGTTGAAGAAGCAGGTGGGTGTACATCAAATATTCATGGTGAAAGTCAAAGATATGATAAAGATATTGATGGATTTATTGCAACAAATAAAGAAGTATATGATGAATTAGTATTAGAGTTAAGGAGGTTTTATAAATAATGGAAGAGATTACTATTGATATTGAGGCATTAAGAAGAGATTTAATGAATTATTTTGGAAGCGCAACTCCAATGTTTCCTCAAGCATATATGGATGTTATTGAAGTACAAAATGCAAGTGCTAACGAACTTGTTCAAATCGCTCTTAGAAATGGTTTTCGTTTAGAGGATTATCAAATTCATTCATTTGGTAAATAAAACATTTAAATCAAATTAAATATGTGATATTATTTTAGATAGAGGTGTAATTAATGAAAAAGTATTTTGGAATATTTATTTTAATAGCAGTTTTATTATTAAGTGGTTGTACTAATAATGCAACTAAGTTTAAAAAAGATTATGAATCTCTAAATGGAGTAGAAAGAAATGGAAAAATGAATAGAACAGTAACAATTGATAAAGATAATCCTTATGTTTTCATAACAGGAGAAGAAATTGTAAAGAAAATTGAAAATAAAGAAACATTTTATTTATATGTTGGAGATAAAATGTGTCCATGGTGTAGAAGTGTAATAGAAATGGCTACTAAAAAAGCAAAAGAATATAATGTTAAAACTATTTATTATATTAATATTTGGGATGATAATCATAATGAAGTATTTAGAGATAAATATGAATTAAAAGAAGACGGTAGTTTAGAAAAAACAGTTGAAGGAACTGAAGGATATAAAAAACTTCTTACATATTTTGATAGTGTACTAAGTGATTATACTTTAACTGATAGTAATAACAATAAAATAGAAACTGGTGAGAAAAGAATATATGCTCCAAATTTCTTCTATGTAAAAGATGGAGAAGTTAAAGTAATGGTAGAAGGAATATCAGATAAATTAACTGATCCAAGAGGAGAATTAACAGAAGAAATATTAAAAGATGAAGCAGATATTTTTGAGGGATTCTTTAAAACAAATGTAGAGTGTTCTGATAAATGTTAAGACGATTTTAATTCGTCTTTTTTATAGGAAAGGAATAATATGAAAGAAAAAATAATTGATAGTTTTAATAACAGTAGGGGCTTTATAAAGAATAATGATTTTAAAATAATAGAACTAACAAATAATCATTGTATAATGGAATATAAAGTAAAAGAAAGCGGATTAAATCCATATGATATTGTTCATGGTGGAATAATTTTTTCTCTTGCTGATACATGTGCAGGTCTTCTTGCTTTTATGAGTGGAAAAACACCATTTACAACAAATGCTAATATTAATTTTTTAAATAAAGCAAAATGTAAAAAATTAATATCAGAATCAACAATAATAAAAGAGGGCAATACTATTGGATATTATAATGTAAATATATTTGATGAAAAAAATAATTTAATTGCTAATTCTAATATTAATATGTTTTTTCCAAAGGTAAAATAGAGTCTTTCTATGTTTACAGTAATATAAAAATAGTTTATAATTGTTAATAGAATAGGATTGATAAGTATGATTAAAAAAGTATATACAATAATACTATTAATAATAATGTTATTATTACTAAATGCATGTGATAGTGGAAAAAGAACAATTACATTTGATTTTAATTGTGAAGGATTAGATGATTATAAATGCTTTACCGACAAAAATAATAAAATAGATTGTACATTAGAACTACCATCATGTAATGGTTACACATTTGTTGGATGGTATGATTCAAAAGATGGGGAAAATCTAGTAAATCTAGATAATGACTTTTTAAATGATACAACAATATATGCAAAATGGAATAAAGATAAAGAAATTATAAATAATGATATAGTTAAAGAAAAATCATATACAATTACATTTGATTTAAATGGTGGAAAAGGTGTAAAGATAAGTAATATTCAAATTAAGAATAATGAAGTATTACCTAGAATAACAAATCAAACACCATATAAAGATGGATATATATTTATGGGATGGTTTGATAATAAAGATTACACAAAAGGTAATAAATATTATAATGAATTAAATAAAACAGATAAGAAATTTAATCTTAAAAAGAATATAACATTATATGCTGGATGGAAAAAGAAGAAAGATGTAGTATCAACTCCAAAAGAGGATAGTAAAAAATATACGGTTAGTTTTGATAGTAATAATGGAAATGGTATTCAAGATTTTAAAATTCTTGTTGAATATGATAAAACTATGCCATCTATTTCAGATATTGTTCTAACAAATCCAGGATATACATTTATGGGATGGTATGATAATAAAAATTATGTAAATGGTGAACAATACTATGATTCACAAATGAAAAATATAAGAAAATATGATAAAAAATCAGACACAATATTATATGCTGGATGGACACCAAATAAATTTAGTGTAACATACTATCCAAATGGAGCAGAGGGAACAACGCTAGGACACAAGTGTACATATGATAGTAGTTGTACTTTATCAAAAAGTGGATATACTAAATCAGGATATACATTTGCTGGATGGAAAAAAGATAATACAGGAAATGTATTACAAGTTGGCACTAGTATAAAGAATATAGTAACAAGTGGAGAAGTAAAATATTATGCTGTGTGGACACCAAATAAATTTAGTGTAACATACTATCCAAATGGAGCAGAGGGAACAA
>CAMKMS010000032.1 GCA_946413985.1 uncultured Mycoplasmatota bacterium | reverse complement strand
TTTTTTTAGCATTCTTATAAAATAATATATAGTCTTGTCCTAAATCTATCATAATGCCCCCTTAAGTACATGTATAGTGGCATAAATACTAGATTAAGTCAATTATTATATTTCATATAAAAAAAGTAAATCCATACGGATTTACTCTATATTCATTAATTTAAACAAATACTAGCTAGTAAACTTCATTGTTACACTAGAATCATGTTTCTTATAATTTGCTTCAATTGTTGTTAGTTGATTTTTAAAGTAATCAACAAAATCAACTAATTCCATAACAGTTTTATTTAGCTCATTAGCAGCAGCTTTAAAAGCATTTTCGCTACCTGATCCTTTAATTGCTTCTTGAAGTAATTTTTCTGTTGCTGAAATATCTATTTTAGCTAATACAGAAGCTTTATATTTATCTAATGCATCTGATATTTGTTTAACACCATTAACACTTATTCCTTGAACACCTTTTGTTGACATTATTATTCCTCCTTTATTATATTACTTTCCATTTGATGTGTTAATTAATCCAGCATTGCTATCTTGCATTTTGCTAAAGTTCATAGCATCATTATCTAAATTTGTTTGAATAAATTTAATGTACTTAGTACATTCTTTTCCAGCTTCTTGAGCTTTTTTTACTAATTCTGCGTAAAACTTTGTAGCATCTGATCCAGACCAAAACCTATCTATCAATGTTTTGATATTAGTTAAATTATTTCCTGTAAATGTTGCTTTTGCTACATTTAAATCATTAGTTAAATCAGATATAAGAGCCTTTCTTCCTTTCTCACTACGCATATAATCTAAATTCTCCATAGTTCCTCCATTTCAGTAAATTTCCATTTACCCTTATTATTAATTTAATTATTTCATAAAAAAAGGAAGATGTAAATATCTTTCCTTTTCTTTGACAATTATTGTACATCTATCTAATTATAATCAATTTTGTACCATTTCTTATATCAGTGTTAGCGAGTAATTCATTATAATTATAAGAAGCACCAGTCTTTCCATTATATAAGTATTTAAATTCAATTTCTTCTTGATTAAAATCATTTATAGCTTGATTAAGTAATTTAACAATACTTCCTATTTTTTTATTGATTGGTAAATATAAATCATAATTTTGATCTATTTCTGGAACGATAAGCTTAATTAATACTTTATTATCCATTATTCACTACCCCCTATTCCTTTTATTACTTTATATTCATTATTACCAATTACATAAACAATATCATCCATATTATCATCCATGTCATATTTACTTATATTAGATATATCAAATATATTTTGTGAATCTATATATTTTCCAACCCAAATATAGTTTTTATTTATATTATCAAACCAATCAAGATCAATAACTTTACTGAATCTATCATTGTTATCAAATATAATAAATGTTTGATTATTTAGTTTATCAATATTATTCATTAATAAATCAAATTTTTCTCTTTCATCAGTATCAAATATATCAAATATATTACCAAGACCAATAATTATATTAATTACAGGTTGATCAGCATTATTTTCTAATAACTGATTAAATACATCTAAAAATGTTACATTATAATATGATGCTTTACCATCTGTTTCAATACATGTAAGAAAGTCAAAAATATTTAGTTTTATATTTTTAATAGAATCAATTAAATCAATTATTGAACACATATACTGTATATCATTTGTTACATTATTACCAATAAAGTTAGTTACTTTATTACTAATAAAATCCCAATAATATAATTGAACTTCATCTCTTGTATATCCAAGAGGTATTCTGTTTATTTGTTTAGCATATTTAAACATACTATTAAGTGGTATTACTTTAGGTAATATCATTATTGGTTTAACTTTAAATTTATAATAATTATATAATTTTGTGCCAAGCATTCTAATAGTATCAGTTATTACATTATCATCTGCAATAACAGCAGATTGAAATTCACAAGGTTGATTATCAATAATAGTTATACCCCTACCAAAGTTTTTAGCAGGAACCATACCATTTGGAGCATCAAGTATAAAATGATAATCAAATGGTTCATTTGTTTGCAATATGATTTTATTAGAATAATATTCTTGAACAGTATTTCTAATTGATGTTGTTGATATAACAGAAGTTGCAAATACTATTCCATATTTATTTCCTTCTCTTAAAAGTCTATTAAATGTATCTTCATATTCATAACAGCTTTCTATAAATGCTTCATATGAATTAATTATTGTCATAATTAATGGAACTGTCTTTCCACTATTCTTGCAATAAACATCATAACTTCCACCATAATCTGCAAATAATTCTTTACGTTTTCTTATTTCTTTTTCCAATAATTCAAATTCTGCATATATTTTATCTTTTGAAGATATAGTAATATAATCTCCAACATGAGGATATTTATTAAATACTCCTAAACTTTCAGATCCAAAATCTAATATATAGAAGTTTATTTCATTAGGAGTATGATATATACATAATGAATAAATTATATTTTGCAAAAAGTTTTCTTTTCCTGAATTAGGAGTTCCAAATATTAATGTATTACTACTATTAATATTTACTTTATATAATCCTTGTAACTGGTTAGATGGCTTATCATATTCACCAATTACTGCATCAAATACATTTTTCTCAGCAGAGAATTTATATTTTTCAATTAAATCTTTAAATAGTATCTTTTTAGCTAAACTTGGTAACCATAAAGATTTAAATTCTATTTTTTCATTTACTGCTAAATTATATAAGTAATTAACAATATTAGATAATTGTTCCCCATATTCTTTTCCATCTTCATTTACTTTAATTACTTCATTTACTGATTTTAAAACGGTTCCATCATTATTTAAAAAACTAATAGAATCATCAACTTTATTTCTTAAATGTTCAACTGGAATATATTTAGCACCAGCCCATGCAGATTGTCCATATTCAAATAATTCATTGTTGCCAACTTGTAAATAAAATCTACCAATTTCTTTTATCATTGCAGCATCGTTTCTTCTAATCATTTCAATACTATCAGTTTCAGTTTGAACTCTTAAACATACTCTAAATCTAGCATTTGACCAAATTTGTTCATCTACAATACCACTTGGTTTTTGTGTAGCTAATATTAAATGTACTCCTAGTGAACGACCAATTCTTGAAGTAGATATTAATTCAGACATAAAATCAGGTTGTTGTTGCTTTAATTCAGCAAACTCATCACATATTACAAATAAATGAGACATAGGTTCACTTATTTTTCCCTCTCTATACATCTTTTGATATTTATATATATCTATATTACCTTCTCCAAGTTTTTCTCTAACCTCATTAAACTTGATTTGTCTTCTTTTTAACTCACTTTGTAATGATACAAGTGTTCTATTCATTTCACTAGTATCAAGGTTAGTTATTGTTCCAACTAAATGAGGTATTCTTATTCCAGTTATTCTATTTTCAAATGCTCCTGCTAGTCCTCCACCTTTGTAATCTATCAATATAAATTGAACTTCTTTAGGACTATAATTAATAGCCATTGATAAAACATATGTAATAATAAATTCTGATTTTCCACTACCAGTAGATCCAGCAATTAAACCATGTGGGCCATGTACCTTTTCATGTAAATCTAAACCTATTATTTTTCCATTATCTTTTAAACCTATTGGAGCGAATAAACTTAATGTTGGATCATTTTCTCTCCACTTATTAGCAATATTTAAATGTTCTATTTTTCCTGCATGATATAATTCTAAAAAATTCAAATTAGTTGGTAAATTATATCCTGTTTGATTAGAGAATATTGGAATATTTGCAATTCTAGTTGAATAATCTTCAATATTCATATTAGGTAAATACTCAAATTTAAATTGACTTTTATCAGTATTTTTTAAATCTTTTGAATATATACCACTTATATTATTTTTAACATCAACAAATCTATCAAGTTTACTTGGTAAATCCTTAATATCATTACCAAATATTAATAAAGAAAATCCAACATTCTTATTACTATTAAGTATTCTATTAACAATAGGAATATTGTTTATTTCTTTATAATTATCAGTAATTATTAAATAAAATTCAGAATAATTTTTATATAAATTATTTTTTTCATTTACAACATTACTTTCTTCTTTTTCTTTTGGCTCAATTTCTTTTATTCTTTTTTCATATATTTGATCTAAATAACTTGATATTTGTAAATATTCATTATCATTAGTAGCAAAGAATCTTCTATCTCTTTTAACACTCCATAAATGAGGCATATACTTAAAATAATCCCATTTTTCTTCATTTTCATCATTAGTTAAAACAACTATTTTTAAATCCATTGGACTATAATAATACATTACTTGAAGCATTAAACTATCAATATATTTTTGTTTATTAGGAATACTTAATATAAAAGTAACAATTTTATTTTTAGATATTGATATAGTTACTGGTACATTTGTTAAATTCTTTTTTGAATTTACTAAATCAAATACTTCATCTCTTAATTTATCATCATATAGAAAGAACTGTTCACCAGGAGCTTCAATATCTAATTTTGCACTTAAATCTCCACTTCCAAGTCTGATATCCAAAAAATTATCATTTGTTATTTCTCTAATCCAAATATTATCTTTTCCATTAATAATTCTATTCTGTATTTCTTCAAGCGATAAATTATTATCATGCAAAGTTGATTCTTGTTTTTTTATAATACTATTAATTTTTTCTTTTTTATTATTTAAATATTCTGTGTATTTTGTTTGCCTTAAAGTACCTTTATCCCTAATAGCTTTTTTCTGCCATCTATTAGTCATTACAGGTATAAATAAACTTACAATTAACATAGCAGCACTAATGACTATTTCTATAATTATACTTGTTTTATCTCCACCTTTTGATAATTCTCTTACTGCACTTATACCAGAAGCAAAAGATGTTAAACATAATATTATTGATGATCCTAAAGTAATATATAATGGCATAGTTTCATCTCTTTGTTGATCTGGTGGTGGGTCTATTTTTACAGTTTCATTTGCTAATGACATTTGTAATCTTGGAGTATGAAAAAACACTTGATTTTCAGAATACAATTTCAAATTTTTTTCATATTCATTTGGAGATGTATAATTATAATCAATTGTATTTCTAGTATATGTAAACAAATTATTAAAATTTAAAAGATTTCTTTGCTTATTTATCATGAAAAAATTAAGAATCCATATTATTTTTATACCTTCACAGAAAATAATATCTCCGCCTTTTAATTTCTTTCCTTTATCATCATCACTTACTTCAACTATATAATTATTAACATATAATTTTTGTCCATATAATGGCTTTATATAATATTCATTTTCAACTCTTAATATTTCAAAAAATTCTTTAATATCATTTGTACTATTAACTACAATATTACTATCATTAGAAGTTCCAGCTTTTAAAGAATCAATATTATTTAAACTAATATCATAATATTCTTCTATAAAAGGCAAAAAATATAAAGAGATTTCTTTATTTATACTTGATATTCTTAATTTAACACTATCATATTCAGAATATGATGGTTTATTATTAGAAATGATTTCTATATTAATATTATTTTCAATTGACCAATTATTATCTATATTTTTTAAAGTAATAGTTTCATAAACATCATCATCGCAATAATAATCTATGACAAAACTATTTTCTGAACTATTTTTCAAAATATAAGTATTAATTTTTCTATCATCACATAGTAATAGTTTCATACTATCAACTCCATCTTATTCTATATTAAATTATATCAAACTTAGAAAAAAAAGAAAATACATAATGTATTTTCTTTAAAGTACCATTAGTTTTTTTATTTTTTTCTTTTCATAACACAAGATTCACATTTGTTATCTTTTGTTAGTTCTTCCAACTCTAAAAAATCATTAAGTGCTTTATGCATCTCATCACTATTTAATTGCTTTCCACTATTTTTAAATTGTAATTCAAATAAATAGAAAATATAATCTCTAACATATTCAAAATCTTCAAAATTATACATTGAAGGAGAAATAATAGTTGGGTATGAATTTTTAATATTATAATCATCTAATAAAAATTCAAACACAATTTTACTTCTATCATTTTCACCATCATAAAAATTATAATAATTCTCAATTTTATCTTTATCAACTTGATCAACTATATTAATTTTCTTTTTAAATATTTCATATCCTTGCTTTGAATTAAAAAAATCTTTTAAATTTGAATCATTATTTTTAATAAAATTAGGAACATTATCTATAGGAGCTATACCAATATATTCTTCTTCAATGTTTTCTCCTAAAAAAATAGAATATTTTTTATATGTAAATGGAACATAAGATTCCTTTTCTTTATAAGACATTAATTGTGCTATTAAAAAAACAATTGTTTCATCAAAAATAGCACTTCTATTTATAAGATCACATAATTCAATCTTACGTTTTTTATTATTTTCAAGTTCTTTATTTAATTCTTCTCTTTCTAATACCAATTTATCCAATTGTTCTTTTATACTATGATTTTTATTCATAAATACTACCTCCATGAATAAAAATTATTATAACATAATGTATTATAAAAAACACCACATTTATATAATAATTTCTATTATAATAATAAAAAAATAATACATGTTTTTTTTATTAATTCCTATTCAATAAAAAAGATAGGATTAACTTATTCCTATCATTTTATTTTTTACATATAAATATTATATAATTCTTTTTATGTTCAAATCTTACTGTTTCTTTTTCATCAATTTTTTTAATTTCAAAATCACTCATATATTTTTCAACATCTTGTATGTCAAATAATCTAATAAATTTACCTTTATTAAAATAGTAATGATAATCAATAACCTTAGCTGTTTCTTTTATTTTTTCATATCCTTGTATTCCATTAACACTACCTATAAACAATCCATCTTTTTTTAAAATTCTTCTTATTTCATTTATTATTTTTTTAGTTTCTTTATCTGAGAAATAATGAATTGATAAATTCGCAAATACAATATCAAATTTATCATTTTCAAATGGTAATTTTTTTCTCATATCAATATTTATAATATTGCTGTTAAATTCTTTTACTTTATTAAGAGCAATATTTGATATATCTGCAGAAACCACATCATATCCATATTCCATTATCCTTTTAGAATATTGACCTATTCCACAACCAAGATCTAAACATAGCCCTGATTTATTAAAATATTCTCTATATTCATCAATCCAAATATCATCTTCTAAAGATTTGTTTATGTGTTCTTTCCAATATTCATCATTTCCAAAATAATCATTCATTATTATCACTTCACATTCATTATAACATAATAATTTTTAGGAGTATTATTTGTTCTAAATAAGTTTATGGTATCTAATTATCTATTTTTACTTAAAGCTAAACTCTTTTCTCTATCTACACTATCACATATCTCATTGTTTTCAAAAGATACATTTAAAAAATTTCTAGATGCCATATAATCACATAAATGCACTAATAATTCTTCTCTTGTTTTTGGAACTGGCATTATTACATTTCCAGCTTTATCTTTATTCCATGGTCCCATATGAGTTAATATTAATCTTGAAACAAATTGTGCATCTTCTTCGCTTATCAACAATTTATCTTTATTATCTAAAATAAATTCACTCATAATAACTGGATGTTCACTACATGTGTGTCCACTATTTGTCTTCCCAGATTTAAAACCATCATGAAGCATTAATGCCATTCTAATTAAATCTTTTGTATAATCATCATATGTTCCAAATGCTTCATCTCTAAACATTTCCTCTAGTATTCTCATAGCTACTTTAACATGTCTTACAAGTCCACCTTCTCCTAAAGAAAAAATTGGATGATACTTTCCAGAAGATGAAGCAGGTATTTCATAAAAATAATCAGGAATCATATCTAAAATTGTTTCAGTACTTTTTCTTACACTTTGATTTTGTATTCTACTTAATTCTATGTTAAAAACATTTTTTCGAATTAAACCTTGTAAATTTTTATTTAATAACATATATCTATTTTTTGTATCTTCATTGCCTAATAAGTATTCCCTTGTTCTTTCTTCACCACTCTCATATTGAGGAATATCACCTAAAAATTGTTCAATCGTTAAATCAACAAGTTCATTGCCTATTATATTATAATAATGACTCCCAGATGATGCCATGCATCTCATTATTTTTCCACCAAATAAATCATTTACTATTAAAGATGTTATTGCACATTGACCCAATGATGGATTCTCTTCATTCCATTTATCTCTTAATCCCGGTGAACATGTATCTTTTTTCCAAGACAGAGTTAGTAATTGTTTTAGTTTTTCTATTTCCATAAAACCCTCCTAAAATTATTATATCATAGTATTCATTTCTATGTTTAAAAATCTAACAAATAAAGATTTACGTAATTTTATAAATAATATATTCATTATATACAGACTTTTTTTAAAGGTGTATAAGTGATATATATATTTTTTTCAACAAAAAATCACTATTTAAGTAATTCAAAATAGTAATTTATATTTTTTGATTGCTTGTATCTAATGAATAAGACTTTGTTTCATATATTTTTTTAAATAAAATCTTTATATTATCCCAAATATAGTAAATAATTTTTTCAAATATAGATTTATCTTCTAAATCTTCTTCATCTTCAAGAACAGTTTCACTCCATATTCCTAGTTTATTTTTTTTTGCATTAGACTCTTCTTTTTTTAACTCATCAACATATTTATATTTATCATATATGTAATCTACTTTGGCATAACCTTGTCTAACTAATTCTTTTTGTAATAAAACATCATCTATAAAAATCCATCCTAACACTCTACCATACTTATCAGTTTTATTACTTTTTTCATCATACTCTATTTCAACAACTTTACCATTTAATAATAAATTGCATGTGTAATCACTTGCTTCTTTAGCATATGGTTCATCTTTATCTTTAGTAGAATATTTTGTTTCAGGAGAATTTATAGCAATGAATCTAATTCTTTCTTTTTTGCCATCAATTATTGCTCTAATTGTATCTCCATCAATGCATTCTATATCACTAATAAGATCTCTTTTAGCATAGACATTAGTAATAAATATAAAACTAAATAAAAATAATATTAATACTTTTTTCATAATAATATTTTATCATATTTAGTTTTTAAAATATATATGTTGGAAGATGATAATAACTAGGTTAATGAATTATTATAACAATTCATATTATAAATTATAAAACCCTAATTCAGTATAATCTGAATTAGGGTTCTAAGAATATCTCTACTTACTCGCATTTACTTGTTGAATCAGATAACATACAGCCATGATTGTTTCCTCTAACTTCACCTATGATAGCATAATTATTTGATACTGATGCTGCTAATCCACCTTGTCCTTCAGAACACTCTGTCAAAATTGTACCAGCATTACAAATAGAACTACCAAATGCACTAACAAGTGCGTTTGAAGAAGCACTATAATTATTTGGGTCTAATATATAATCATTTCCATTTTTTCTAAATCCAATTACTACTGAAGTAACAATATCATTTGCTATAATAATTTTTTGAAAATATGATTGAGAGTATAAATTCATAGCCTCTTGTGGTGTATTATAAATATCTATATTATTTGCATTATCTCCAATACTTATATTTGTAAGAGAATATGCATAGAATGTCCCATTTAATCCATTAGTTCCACTTGGTTGGCTAACACCATTACATGTTAATACTTTTATTTCTGAAACACTTAAATTAGTTATTTGATCAACATTTGTTATTTCTTCTATTTTTAATTCTGTTCCATTAAATGTATATTGATATGTTCCATCTGTTGCATAGTATTCAACTACACGGCCAGCTTTATCAACTTTTATAATATAATTCAATTCTTCTCTTCCAGATAGTTTTAATCCATTAGGGCAATTGCTACCTTTTACTCTTGAATATGTGCGTTCATTTGTTTCAAACATTGAATCAGTCATCCATTGATTTTGTGCAGTCTTATATATTTCTTTTAACTCATTAGTAAAAGAGTTCTTCTTAGCTTCATTAAATAAACTCATAACATTTGGTAATGCTATTATTACTAAAATTGCTAATATTGCAATAACTGCTAATAATTCTACTAATGTGAAACCTTTTCTTTTCATATTATCACCTACATTAATTATATCAGAAAAAAAGAATTTAAAACAATAATGATTTAAGACTATGTAAAGTATAAAACTGAATTAAAGTTCTTAATGATTCTTTTATAAACTATATACTTCTATTTAACTAATATGGCTTATTATCTTTTGTTTTATAACACTAAATCTAAAATAACAAATATAAGCATTTGTTTTAATACTTGCCCACAAAACATAAATAAAAACTCGCAATCCATTTATTTTAGGAATTTTGCGAGCTTATTTATTACAACATTGTTTATATTATTTTTTTGTTATCGTCGCATTTGAATATAATATTTTTGCCATATTATATGCTTCATCAATTGTTTTATCAGAAAAATCATTATTTATTCCTGTACGCTTATAAGTAACAACATTTCCTTCTTGTTTATAATCTTCTATATAAGTTTGACCTTCCATTTCTATACCATAAACAATAGCGTTACTTTCCTTCAAAAACTCTAATCTATAATTTTCAGAAACACATTTGCCATTTTCAAATTCTAATGTTATATCATAATTTGTTATAGCTTCCCATCTTGTATCTTTATCTACATTTGA
>CAMKMS010000031.1 GCA_946413985.1 uncultured Mycoplasmatota bacterium | reverse complement strand
GGTACAGTATTTGTAGCTGTTGGTACAGAAGTTGTACTAACGTTAGTCTGAACTGTACTCTGATTTTGATTTACACTAGGGTTAACTACTCCACTATTAGTGTTATCATTAACATTAGGATTTTGATTATCATTCATACCCTTCACCTTATCCTTTATTTCTATTAAAAATTATACCAAAAAAAGAATAAAATGTACAACATTTTATTCTTATATTAGTTTTTAATCTTAAAAAACATACTTATAATGAAAGAAACTACTATTGCTATAGAAATACCAGCACTAGCATTTGTTAATACGCCTTTAAATAAACCAATAAATCCATAATTATTAAAACCTTCACTAGCACCAACTACAAGTAGATGTCCAAAATTCATAATTGGAACTGTAGCCCCTGAATGAAATATTTCTATCAATTTATCATATAATCCAAATCCAGATAGAATACACCCTATTATTACTAGAAAAGTATTAATATGCCCTGGAGTTAGTTTACTTTTTTCTAAGAAAAATTGTGAAATAGAACATACAAATCCACAAAGCAAAAATGATAATATATAATTCAATATTTCACCTCCAAACTAATTGCATGTGATACTGAAGGTATTTCAACTTTTTGATTTGAACTAATTACAGAATGCATTGATCCAGTACCAATTAATAGTATTTTATTATATTTTTTTTGCTTTAAAATATAATCAAAAAAAATTAAAGGTAAACATACTGGTCCACTAGCACCTGCATATACATTTTTATCTTTATAAAAAATACTTCCACTATCAATAACATTCTCTAATTTTTGATTGCTTATTTTTTCAAAATAGTCAATCATTATTTCTTTTCCATATATTCCCAAATCTCCGGTTAATATTAAATCATAATATGATGGACCCCTATTTGTTTCTTTTAAATGGTTATATAGCACAGTAGCACAAGATGGTGCCATAGCAGAACCCATGTCATTAGCATCCTTATGATTGGTTTGTATCATCACACCAATAGTTGCACTTTCTACTTTTATATTTGATTTTTTATTTGTTAAAAGAGCACTAACACTTCCAGTTGCGGTACATGTATTAACACTTTTTCTAACTGCTCCATATTCAACTGGAAATCTAAATTGTTTTTCACTTACTAAATTATGAGAAGACACAGTAACAATTGCATTTCTTTTATTACGTTCTATAAACATACTTCCTATTATTATGCCTTCAACAAACGTTGCACAAGCAGAGTATATTCCTAAAACTGGTAATCCTATTTTAGAAGATGCAAGAGTTGATGATAATATTTGATTTTGTAAATCTCCTGATATTAATAAATCAACCCTTTCTTTTTTTATTAATTCATTAATAGTATATTCTTGATATTTGCTTTCAGCTATTTCTATTGTTTTTTCATTCATATAATAATCATCAATACATTTATTAACATTTTCTTTAACTATAGGATTATATTTAGTAGATGCAAGTAATGAACATTTATCGCTAATATAAACATTTCTAAATTTATATGTCATAAAATCATACTCCTTATAAATCCAAAAATAATTCCAAAAAATATACCATATAAAATAATACTTCCTGTTAATTTAAATATAGAAGCACCTATTCCTTTTATAAATCCTTCGCTTCTTGCATCCATTGCACTACTTGTCATAGTATTAGCAAAACCAGTTGATGGAACAATTAATCCACATTTACATACACTGAGTATTTTGTCAAAAAAACCTATTCCAGTTAATAAAGAACCAATTATTATAAGAACAACAAATGTCATTAAATATGAATCATTTAAATTATTATATTTTAAAAAAATATTTGTAAGCACTTCCCCTAATAAACCAATTAATCCACCACTAAAAAAAGAAATTATCATATTTTTTAAAACATTTTCTTCTTTAATATGCTTTTTTATCAATTTATCATACTCTTCATTATTCATATCATTATTATTTGCTATTAATTGTTTTTTATTCATACAAAAAAAGGAATAATTAATTATTCCTTACTATATTCTTTATATGCTTTATGCCAATCATCATACTTACTATCTTCGCGATGATCTATAAGCATTTTAGTATCTTTAAGATATTTTCCTAAATAACTAGAAACTTTCTTAGCGCCATATAAATTTAGATGTTCACCACTATCTTTTGTTTCTTTTTCCCAATCAATACCTAAATCCAACAAATTAAAATCAATAAAATCCAAGTTATTCTCTTTTGCAATTTTATCAGTAGTATTATGTTTCTTATATTTCCATGCTACTTGAGTTGGTAAACTCACTAATACAAGTTTAATATCATTTTCATTACACAATTTAATAATATCATCTAGGTATGAAATATTTTCCTTTGGAATATCATTATATTTTTTTGTTTTCTTCATGTATTTTTTGTTTTTAGAAGGTTTTATATCAACTATATATCTAAATCCTTTATTTACGTTCACCCAATTTTCTTTTGATCCAAAATCAATATATTTTTTCCAATAATCATGATATTGACGTATAGGTGCTATTTTTTTAGCAAAATAAGATATATCATACTTTAAATCCCTTTTATTAGGATCTCTAAATATAACATTCGCCTCCATCACAACTATTTTTGGATGCTGTGTTTTTATTGCAAATTCTAAATATTTATAAGCATTTGGAATTATTTGGGCGGCTTCAGCACAATCAAAAGAAGTATATCCATATTCATTCCATATTTCCATTGGTGAAATTGAACTATAAACTAAACTATCTCCTAAGAAAATAACATCTATAGTATCATTTTTTTCTTCTATTATTTCAAAATTAGTATCTAACAATGACTCAATAACATTCATATTTGGAGCTTGAATTAATAAAAGTTCAAGAATTAATAATATTATTCCTAATATAGACATAAACAAAATAAATCTTAACATTTTTTTCATACGTCACCTCTAAAAATCAGCATATATAGGATCTACTGGCAAGTAACCAAATCCATATGCACCAAATATGATAATTGATAATATTAACAAATAATAAATAATCCATTTTATACAAATATTTTTTTGATTTATTTCTTCTCTTATATTATGATTTTTTTCTTTCAAAAGACTAATGATAAATACAACTATTAATGCAATAAATATAACAACATAATCTTTTCCATCAAGTCCTATTTTTAAGAATTCTCCACTCTTGAATGTACTTATTAAATGAAAATTAGTAAATATTTTTTTAAGCATTCCAAAACCAGCTTTAACACTAGTAGCTCTAAAGAATAGTTCACCAATAAATACAAAGAATGTCATTTTTATTGATTGAAAAACTCTATAAATTTTGTTTTGTCTATTTATTTTAATTTTTTTACAAATATTATTTATAGTTGGCTCAAAAATATTACCAAGTAATATTAAAATAAATTGATACATACCATAAAACAAGAATGTATACCCTGCTCCATGCCATAATCCATTTAAAAACCATACAGCAAATAATGCTATTGCACCACTAACTAAAGGTCCAAAACGATTACCCATTAGATTTCTTGCTTTAAGCGTTAATTTTTTCATACTTTTTGATAATGAAACTGGATAGAAAATATAATCTTTAAACCATAATCCTAAACTAATATGCCATCTCGTCCAAAATTCGGAAATATTTTTAGCAAAAAATGGTTGTCTAAAGTTTTCAGGTATTTTAATACCAAAAAACTCTCCTGTTCCAATAACTATATCCATAGTCCCTGAAAATTCCATGTAAAGCATAATTGTATACCCTATAACACTAAGTGCTGCTGTTGCACCACTATAAGATGCATAATTATCAAAAACAGTACTAACTAAAAAATTTAATCTATCAGCAATTAATAACTTTTTAAAAAATCCATATAATATTCTTTGATAACCAGAGCAAAAATTATTATATGTTACTTTATTTCCAGCATATAAATCACTTGCTGTATCACTATATCTAGCAATTGGTCCTTCCATTATTTGTGGGAAGAATGATAGATATAAAGAAACTCTTATTATATTTTTATCAGCTTCTATTTTTTCATTATAAACATCTAATATATATGATAAAGCTTCTAATGTATAAAATGATATACCAATTGGAGCAATATATTTTGCTACTTTTAATTGATAATTAATTTTAAATAAATTTAATAATAAATTAGTATTAGTTGCAAAGAAATTCAAATACTTAAAGAAGAATAAAAATGATACATTAATTAATATTCCTAGTATTAAAACTAACTTTTTATATTTCTTATATTTTTCTTTTATTTCTTTTTTATTATCTGGATTATCTTGTATTAATAAATCTCTTTTTTTATTTAATTTATCTAAAAATATTCCAATAAAATAAATACTAACAATAGATAATATTAAGAATAAAGTTAACCATTTACTAATAAATATAAACAAACCAAAACTGAACAATAATAGTAGTATTGGTCTTACTTTTTTTGGTACTAAATTATATATAATTAATAAAATTGGTACTGCAAAGAAAATATAAATAGGATCAAAATATGACATTTTATTATTCTTCTAATCTTTTAATTAATGCCCAAATGCTTTTAGCTGAATTAAAATTACTTGGTATTATTTCAACAGTTGGGATTTCTACACCAAATTCTTCTTCAATTTCTGCAACTAATGATAATATTGTTAGGGAATCTAAATACCTTCCATCAATTAGATTTTCTGTAGTTCTAAAATCTACATCTGGTTGTAACTCCTCTAATATTTCAATTAATCTTTCCATAAAACACACTCCTTAATAATTTGGATAATTAATATCACTTGTATTTATATTATTTCTAACAACAATAAACTTGTTGTCTTTAAATAACAGTACACTAGGTAAATTTCTACTTAAAAATAATGAAATACCTTCAGTAGATGAATAAGCTCCTACATTTTTAAAAATAAACTTATCACCTAGTTTTAATTCACTACTACTAATGTTCTTAACTATTATATCATTTATTGTACATAATGAACCATAAATATTATAAGTTTTTATTTCACTTGTTCTTTGTGGATATAAATCATAATGTGGAATTCTCATAGCCATAGTTTGACCATAATAAACTAAATGATTTATACCTCCATCAACTATAACATAGTTTCCATTTTTATTAGTTTTCATATCAACTATTTTAGTAATATAATAACCACAACTAGCTGCTATACCACGACCAATTTCCAATAGCAACTTTTTATCTTTTAATGTATCTAGTAGTCTATTTACTTCGCTTAAAAATTCATCTTCATTAAATTCCTCATCTTGAAAATAATGAACTGGAAGTCCAGGACCATATTCAATTTCTTTAATTTCAATATTAAATTCATCCTCTATACTACTAACAAATTCTTTTATATATAGAACTTCTTTTTCAACTTTCTTTAATGAAGTTTTTTGAGTTCCAGAAAAGTATTCTATACCATCAATTATTATGTTTTTACAATGTTTAATAATATATTTTACTTCTTCTTCTGTAACACCAAATTGATTATGAGAAGTTAATCTAACTAATACATGAATTTTCTTTTTATATTTTTTAGATAGTTTTTCTAATAACTTAAATTGTTCTAATGATTCAATTGTATACTTACCTATCTCATAATTTTTCATCATATTATCTATTGTAACTTCATCTTTATATACTCCTGAAATAACCATTTTATCATGATTAATTTTTAATCTATTACAAATATCAAATTCACCAGGAGAACATATCTCAAATCTATCAATATCATTTTCTATTTCTTTAGGAATAAAAGTATTTGCTTTAACAGCATATACAATATTGCAATTAATAAGCTTACTTTTTAAATAATCAATTCTATCCTTTAATTTATTAATATCAAAAACATACATTGGTGTTGGATATTTATCAATAAGTTTATAATCAATCATTCTTTTCACCCCTCATTTCAAATAACTCTTTCCTATTTATTTTTCCATTTTTTGTTAGTGGAAAAGAATCAATTTGTATTATGGATGTTGGAATCATATATACTGGTAATATTTCTTTTAATTTGATTCTCAAATCAGCTTTAGAAATTGATCCAACATAGAAACCATATAGTTTAGATTTTTCTTCATCAAATAAAGTACAACTTCTATCTACTCCATTACAACTATTAATAGCTTTATCTATTTCTTCAAGTTCAATTCTATGTCCTTGATATTTAATTTGAAAATCTTTTCTTCCATTAAATATCAAATTATCATCTAAATCATAATAAGCTAAATCACCTGTATGATACATCATTTCATCATAGTTTGGTTGATTTGGATTAACTGTAAATGCCTTGTTAGTTTGTTCTTTATTATTATAATAACCAAGTGCTAAAGCAGTTCCAATAACACAAATTTCTCCAACTTTATTTTTATCTGTTATTATCTTATTATCTTCATCTATTAATACAACTCTTTCATTAGGAAATGATTTTCCAATTGGAATTTTTTCATATTCTTTTTTATTATCAATTATATAGTATGTACAATTACATGTAATTTCTGTTGGACCATATACATTTACAAATGTGGTTTTTGGTAATTTTTCTATCCATTGATTTAAATGCTTTATTGGCATTACTTCTCCACTAAAGATAACTCTTTTAACAGTTTTTGGAACTTTATAATCAAAGCCATGGAAAGTTGTAATTAAACATAATGCAGAAACTGCCCAAGTCATATTTGTGGCTTTATTATCACATAAATAATCTAATAATAATTTAGGATTTGAAAAATATCTTCTTGGAACTATTAGTAGAGTTGAACCCATTTTAATAGAAGAATAAATATCTTTAACAGAAACATCAAAATCAAAAGGTGCTTGATTAGCTATTATATCTTTACTACTAAAATGGAATAATTCCGTAAACTTATCAATAAAATCAATTACTGATCTATGACAAATTGCTACTCCCTTTGGAACACCTGTAGAACCAGATGTATAGTTTACATATAAAGGATCGTAATCAATGTGTTCTAACTTTACACTATTTATTAATTCTTCATTTATTTTGGATTTTTTTAATTCTTTTACATTTATTACCTTTATATCTTTAAAATAATACTCAGCTAAATCATTAAATTCATCATTAGTTATTACATATTTAGCATTAGAGCTATTTAATATTTGATCAATTCTATTTTGAGGTAATTCAGGATTCATTAAAGAATAAAAACAATTTGCATATATACACGAAAAGAAAGATACTAATGCATCTATACCTTTATCCATAAATACGATAATCATACTATTTTTAATATCGTTATTTAATAGATATGTGCCTCCCTTTTTACTATACATACACAAATCATTATAAGTAATCTTTTTTTCCTCTTCTATTACAGCATTTTTTAAAGGATACTTAATAGCTGATTTTTCTAAATATTCTATTACGTTATACATATAAATCACCATTTTTCATTCGCATATATTATTGTACCAATTTATAATAACAATGTCTATTATCTTTTATACTTTTTTTCATAAAAAAGGAAAAAATAATTATTTGTTAATTTTCTATTTAAATGCTAATATCATAACAACTATAACTATAATTAAAACTATTGTTATAACAACCCCTAAAATCATTTTTTTCTCTTTATCTTTTCTATTTTGTTCCTCTATCTCTAGCAGTCTTAGTTTAACTAAAAATTCTTTATCCACATCTTTTTTTTCATTTTTATTTACATCCATCATTTACTCCTATAAAAATTATATCATAATTAGTTTTAATTTAAAATAAAACTCTGATATAAATCAGAGTTTTTTTCCATTTGGTAGCCTGTATGGGACTTGGACCCATGTATGTTGCCTTGAGAGGGCAATGTGTTAACCGCTTCACCAACAGGCCATTAAAAAGCACACAGATATAATAACATAATTTATTATTTAAAACAAGTTAAACTCATTCATTCTTTATAAATAATTAGTTTTGTTATATAATATATTTAGGTGGTATTATGTGGAGATTTATAGTAATACTTTCATGCAAGTTAATCAATAAAATAAGTAAAATTACCGGACATGAAGGAAGTGTTATTGGTGGATATTATGCATTGAAATTAGATAAAAATATATTAAAGAAAATTAAATTACCAAAATATGTTATAGGAATAACAGGTTCAAGTGGAAAAAGTTCTTCAACTGAACTAATGTATAATATATTAACTAAAAATGGATATAGTACTGTATATAATAAAGAAGGAAGCAATACAATAAATGCTATTACATCTCTAATACTTAATAATTCGACTTTATTTGGCAAATTAAAAAAAGATGTATTATTAATGGAACTAGATGAAAGTTTTATGAAATATATTTTTAAATATATTACCCCAACTCATTTATTGATAGCAAATATTACTCGTGATCAACCCCCAAGAAATTCTCATCCAAGTAAAATATTTAATGAAATTAAAAAAGCTATTCCATATGGAACACATTTAGTATTAAATGTTGATGATCCTTTTGTAAATAGATTAAGAATTAATCATAATGGAGAAACTACTACATATGGTATTGATAAAAATAATTATTCATTTAAAAACAATATTAATAACTTAGATGCAGCTTATTGCCCTATTTGTCATGCAAAATTAGAATATGATTTTTATCATTATGGACATATTGGTTCATATCATTGTCCTAAATTTCATTTTAATAGAGGTAATCCGGAATATGAAGCAAAAAATATTGATGTTGATAATAAATCAATAGAAATTAACAATAATAAAATAAAATTACCTTCTAACTTTTTATATACCGTATACTTTGTAACTGGTTGTTTTGCATTATGTAAAGCAATTGGACTTAAAGATGAAGAAATAATTAAAGTTTTAAATAGCGATGATATTAAAACAAAACGTTTAGAAATATATGATTTTGATAATAGAAAATGGCAATTGCTAGTAAGTAAAAATGAAAATAATTTAAGTTATAAACAATCATTAGATTATATAATTCATCAAGATGTTATAAAAACTATTATTTTTGGTTTTGATAACTCAAGTAGACGATATACAGAAAATGATATTTCTTGGATATGGGATATTGATTTTGAAGAATTAAATGATTCAAAAATAGATAAAATAATATTAATAGGAAAATTCTGTACAGACTTACTTCTAAGAATGAAATATGCAGGCATTAATGAAGATAAATTGATACTTGTAGAAGATTTAAAAGACTTAAGTGATATCATAAAAAAACAAACCAAAGGTAATATTTATTCAATGACTTGTTTTGATAAAGAAATAGAACTTAAGAAAATAATCGCAGGTGATAAAAATGATTAACGTATTACATTTGTATTATGACTTATTAAATCTTTACGGAGAAAATGCAAATACTAGATGTATTAAAAGATGTTTAGAATTAAATAATATAAAAGTAAATGTAGATTTAAAAAGTATTAATGATAAAATAAATTTTGATAAATATGACTTAGTATATATTGGTAGTGGTAGTGAAGAAGATTTATTACTTGCTCAAGAAGATATCAATAAAAGATATGATGAATTAAAAAAATATATTGAAGATGATAAATTTTTAATTCTTACTGGAAATGCAATTGATTTATTTGGTGAATATATAGAAACAGATAAAAAAATAAAATCATTAGGTATTTTTAAATATCATACAAAATTTATTAGTGAAAGTACATTTGATAATGCTTCCACTGATAGAATTGTTGGTGAAGTAAAAGCTAAAACCAAATTAATAAAAGAAGAAATAATTGGTTTTCAGAATAGATGTGATATAAACTTTAATATTAAAACTCCTTTATTCAAAATAGATAATAAATTCTCAAATAATCTAGAAACTCAAGATGAAGGATTTAATTATAAAAATGTTTATGCAACTCATATTATTGGACCTCTTCTAATACGTAATCCACATTTTACTGATTTCATTTTAAGTAAACTATGTAAAAGTAAAAAAATTGAGTATAAAATATCAGATGAATTAGCTATAGAAGCATATAATAAGTTTATAAATAACTCAAAAAATAAACCCAATTAAACAATTGGGTTTTTATTTTAATCATATTTAGCTTATATTTTTAATAAAATAATTTATAATATATGAAAAAATATAAATACATATTGCTATCAATTATTTTATTCATTTTTATTAAAAATATTGATATAGTTATATCTTCATCATCTGAAGCAAGCATTTTATTCTTTGATAAAATATTTGTTTCTATTTTTCCATTTATAATATTAATAGATGTTTTATTATTCTTTAATTATCAAGAATTTTTAAAAAAAATATTTGGAAAAATATTATCAAAAATCTTTAATATAGATGAAAATATTTCAATAATATTTATTCTTAGTATATTAACTGGAACTCCAACTAATAGTATATATATAAAAGAAATGCTTGATAATAATCAAATAGACATTAACACAGCAAATAAAATACTATTATTTAGTTATTTTCAATCTATACCATTTGTTATAGGAACAATTGGTGTAAAACTTTATAATAGCCTCAAAATAGGTATTATCATATGGATATTTATATTATTAAATAATATATTAATTGGATTGTATATTAGAAATTATAATGCAACTATTAAACAAATAATATATAAAAAAAAGAATAAAATATCATTACTAAATACAATTAAAGAATCCATTCTAAAAGGTATTAATACATCTTATGATATTATAGGAAATCTAATTATATTTACAATCATTATTAATTTAATAAAAAAATACATTATCATTAATCCAATTATTCTATCAATACTATCAGGTTTATTAGAAATAACAAATGGAGTTAATCAAATTTATTTATTAAATTTAGATTTAACAATCAAAATATCATTAACAATATTTATACTTTCATTTAGTGGACTATCAATTATATTTCAAACATTTAGTATTCTAAGCAATTATAAAATTGATATAAAAAGAATACTAATCACTAGGTTAGTATTCTCTATTATAACAACTATATTGTTTATTATTATCAATTATTGTTTTAAATTAATTATTT
>CAMKMS010000030.1 GCA_946413985.1 uncultured Mycoplasmatota bacterium | reverse complement strand
AATGAAAAAGAAGATATTCTTAATAGCAAGAATAGTATTAATGATAGTATTATTAGTGCTTTCAATATATTTTTTAACTATTATATATAAATTAGATATGCTTCCTATGAAGATATATATGATATTAATATGTGGGTTTATATTATTTGATATATTATCAGTTGTTGGTTTATTAACTAAAAAGTTTTTTTTGAATATAATAGCTATTATATTATCAATAATATTAATTATTGTTTCTATTTTAGGAATTATTCATGGGACTAAGATTATTAATTTTATGAATAATGCATTTAATAATAATGGAATAGAAGTAACTGCTTATAATATAGTTGTTTTAAAATCAAGTGAATATAATGAATTAAAAGATTTAGAAGAAAAGACACTTGGTTATAATGTTATAGATGATAAATATGAAGATTATATAAAAACTATTAGTAAGGAAGTAAAAGTATATTTTAAATCATTTGAAAGTGTATCTTTATTATATGAAGGATTATTAAATAAAAAGGTAGATGGAATTATTTTAACTGATGGATTTATTCAGTTATTAGAAGATGATAATGAAGATTTATATGATAAAGTAAAAGTTATATATAATTTTGAAATAGAAGAAGAGGTAAAGCCAGAACCTAAAGAGGAAATTAAATTAAAACCAGTTAATATATTAATATCAGGAAGTGATTCAAGAACTTCAGAAATAGCTGATAAAACAAGAAGTGATGTTAATATGATTGTTACTATTAATCCAAATACACATAAAATATTATTAACAAGTATTCCAAGAGATTATTATGTTCAATTACATGGAACAACAGGACTTAAAGATAAATTAACAAATTCTGGTATATATGGAATAAATATGACTAAAAAGACTTTAGAAGATTTATTTGGAATAAAAATAAATTATACTCTTAAAGTAGGATTTCAATCTGTTATTAAAGTAGTTGATTTAATTGGTGGAGTGGATATAGAAAGTGATACAGCATTTACAAGTCATTGCGGTGATGGTGGAGCTGAAAGAGTAAAAGTAAAAGTAGGAATGAATCATTTTACAGGAGCACAAGCTTTATCATATGCAAGAGAAAGATATGCATATAGATCAGGTGATCATCATAGAATTAAAAATCAACAACAAGTATTGGAAGCTGTATTTAATAAAATAATGTCAGATAAAACCATACTACTTAAATATGATAAAATATTGAAATCATTAAAAAATTCTTATAAAACAAGTATTCCAAGTGATTATATTAAAGGAATCGTAAAAGAGCAATTAGATAGTAATCCATCTTGGAAGATAAAAAAACAACAAGTAAGTGGTGGCGGATATATGAGAGAAACATATTCAGCAGGAGCGGGAAGAATGAGATCAGTTGTTATACCTGATATGGATACTGTTAAAAGCGCAACTGAAATGATTAATAAAGTAAAAAATCAAAAATAGATAATAAAAATAATCAATATAATAGTAAAATGTATTTTTTATTAATTGAATATAATAAACTTTTATGATAGAATAAACCTTACGGGAATAAAAAAAGATAATTTTAATATTATATCTTGATTATTTTTTATTTTGCGATATAATATTTTAGCTCAAAAGGGGGGAAAAAATACCTTTATTATATGTTTTTTAACGCATAAAATATTTGAAAGATAGATAAAAATATGATACGTAATCTAGATAAAACAGCTAATTTAGTGTTATGTGATAAATTGGAGGATGCCATGAGAGCACAAGAAGCTCAACATACAAAGAAAATTATTTATTTTTTTATCAAAAGAGCTTTTGATTTGATTGGTTCTTTAATAGGAATAATATTTTTAATTCCAATTACAATAATAATAAAATTAATAACTATTTTAAGTGGTGACTTTAATTCAATATTCTATACTCAAGATAGAATAGGTAAAGATGGAGTTTTATTTAAACTATATAAATATAGAAGTATGATACCTAATGCTGATGAAGAATTAAAGAAATTATTAAAGAAAGATAAAGAATTAGCTAGAGAATATAAAAAGAATAAAAAACTAGATAATGATCCAAGAATCACTAAAATAGGTAAGTTTATTAGAAAATATTCTATTGATGAACTTCCACAATTAATTAACATTCTATTTGGAGATATGAGTTTCATTGGAAATAGACCATACTTACCAAGAGAAAAAGAAGATATGGGTAAATATTATGATGATATTGTTAAAACAAAACCTGGGCTTACAGGATTTTGGCAAGTATCACTTAGAAGTAGAGGTACATTTGAACAAAGATTAAAAATGGAACAGTTTTATTCAAATAATAATGGTCTAAAGTTTGATATTTCTATATTTTTTAAAACATTTGGGGCAGTCTTTGGAGGAAAAGACGCAAAATAGGCACGAAAGTGCTTTTTATTTGTCTAAAAACCTTGAAAAAATAATTATTTTTGTTATAATATAGCATGCACAAAAGGGGGGACTATCTATAATAGTTATAATCATATAATTATTATATCCCCTTATAATGTTGTTTAATAAAAAGATATAGTGTATAATATTATATGATAATAATAATGAGTTACTTTTATTGGGGAAAGTAAAATATTAGATCATTGTGATATTAGTTAAAATTGGAAAAAAGAAATGGAAGTAGAAGTAACTTATAAAGAATTATTATTGTATTATAACCTTCCAAAGTATTTTTATCTAAGGGAGGTTTTTTTGTAATAATTATCATGCTTAACTATAAAAGAATATCATTAAGAAAAAGTTACTTAAATTTATTTTATTATATTATTAAAGGAGAACATTTATGATATACGATTATTTAATAGTAGGTTCTGGACTTTTTGGGGCAACATTTGCTAATATTGCACAAAAAGATGGAAAGAAAGTTTTGGTTGTTGAAAGAAGAAACCATATAGGTGGAAATGTTTATACTGAAAAAATTGAAGGAATTAATGTACATAAATATGGAGCTCATATATTTCATACTGATTATAAAGAGGTATGGGATTATGTTAATTCTTTTGTTGAGTTTAATAGATATACTAATTCTCCAATTGCAAGAATTGGCAATGAAATTTATAATATGCCTTTTAACATGAATACATTTAGTAAGATGTGGGATAATGTATTTACTCCAGAAGATGCTTTAAAGCACATTGAAGAAGAGAAAAAAGAAATAAAAGGTGATCCTAAAAATTTAGAGGAACAAGCTATTTCATTGGTTGGTAGAACTATATATGAGAAATTAATCAAGGGATATACTGAAAAACAATGGAATAGGGATTGTAAAGATTTACCAGCATTTATTATTAAAAGATTACCGGTAAGATTAATTTATGATAATAATTATTTTAATGATAAATATCAAGGCATACCTATTGGTGGTTATACTAAATTAGTTGAAGCGATGCTAGATGGTATTGAAGTTAAATTAAATACTAATTTTTTTGACGATGTAGATTATTATAAATCCATAGCTAATAAGATTGTGTATACTGGTCCAATAGATGAATATTTTAATTATTCTTTAGGCAAACTTGAATGGAGAAGTTTAAAATTTGATACAAAGGTTTTAGAACAAGTTAATTATCAAGGAAATGCCGTAGTTAATTATACTGGTCATGAAGTAGAATATACTAGAGTTATAGAACATAAACATTTTGAGTTTGATTCAACAAGTCCTAAAACTGTTGTTACTTTTGAATATCCTTCAGATTACAGAGAAGGAATGGAAAAGTATTATACTGTTAATGATGATAAGAACAATGAGTTAGCAGATAAGTATAGAGAATTGGCAGGACGAGAAAAAAATGTAATATTTGGTGGAAGGCTAGCCGAATACAAATATTATGATATGGACGATGTTATCAAATCTGCATTTGATACTTATAAAAAAATAAAGGTGATAAAATGAAAAATATTAAAATTATAATAGCTACGCATAAAGAATATGAAATGCCTAAGGATAAAATGTATCTTCCATTACACGTGGGTTCTGAAGGAAAAAAGGATTTAGGTTACGTAAAAGATAATACTGGAGATAACATTTCACAAAAAAATCCATTTTTTTGTGAATTAACTGGCTTATATTGGGCTTGGAAAAATTTAGATTCTGATTATATTGGATTAGCACATTATAGAAGACATTTTTGTTTAAAAAATAAATCAAAAAAAAAGTATGAAAATGTTTTAACATTAGAACAAGCTGATAAATTATTGAATGATATTGACGTAATATTACCTAAAAAAAGAAAGTATTACATAGAAACTATGTATAGTCATTATAAACATACAATGTATGTAGAGCCTTTGGATAAAACTGGTGAAATAATAAATAATAAGTATCCAGAATATTATGATGAATTTGAAAAATTAAAAAAGCGTAGAAGTGGTCATATGTTCAATATGTTTATAATGAAAAAAAATATTTTTGATGATTACTGTAAATGGTTATTTGATATTTTATTCGAATTAGAAAAAAGAATTGATAGTAATGAGTATGATAACTTTCATGCAAGATTTTATGGTAGAATATCAGAATTGCTACTAGATGTTTATTTGAGAAAAAATAATATAAAATATAAAGAAATTAATTTCATATATATGGAAAAAATAAATAAAATAGCAAAAGTAAAAGGATTTTTATCTGCAAAAATTTTTGGAAAAAAATATGGTAAGAGTTTTTAATAAAGATAATAATTGGAGGAATTATGAAGGTAGTACATGTTTTGTTTGATGACTATCCATACATTTCTGAGTGGGGATATCAAGAAAACAAATTAGCATTTTATCAATCTATTGAACATGATGTGTATATTATTACCGGTAGATACGTCCCAAAGATTTTAAAAGAATTTGTAAAATATGATAGTTTAAAATCATATGAAGAGCAAATAATAAAAAATCATAAAAGAATTTCAATATATAGAATGAAGTGTTTATTTGGAAATAGCGTGTTTGCAAAAAAAATTAAGTATTATAAGGGATTATATAAGAAACTAACGGAAATAAATCCAGATGTAATATTCATACATGATATACATGCATTCAGTATGTTTTCTGTGAAAAGATATATAAAGAATAATAAGCATGTAATTTGTAATGCAGATATACATACAAATTACGTTAATAGTTGTAGTAATAAGGTATCAAAAATTATGCATAAATACATGTATAGGCCAATTATTCAAATGAACATTAAATGTATAAATAAATTATTTTATTTAAATAATAATTCAAAAGATTTTATAAAAGAAATGTATGGAATTGATAATAAAAAGTGTGCTACTAAATTATTACCCCTTGGCGGTGAAATAGTATCTGAAAAAGAAATAGATGAGGAGAAGCAAAAATATCTAAAAAACAATAATATATCAAGTAATTCAATAGTTTTTTTACATTCCGGTAAATTTACTAAATACAAAAAAACAATAGAATTAATTAAAAATTTTTCAACTAGCAAAAATGAACGTTATATACTAATCTTAATTGGACAACCAAATGAAGAAATAAAAGATGAGTTTATGGATTTAATATCAAAAGATTCAAGAATTAAATATTTAGGATGGAAAAGTAATGAAGAATTAATGAAATATTTAAAAATATGTGATATTTATTTACAACCAGGTAGTCCATCAGTTACCGCACATGAAGCATTATGCAAAAAATGTTTAGTTTTGTTATCTACTGATGGAGATTTTTATAGTAGTTTTGTTCCTAAGTCTAGTGCATATTATATCAAAAATGATAATGATTTAAGTCTCTTTTTTGATAAGATAAATAGTAACAAAATTAACATAGAGGAGTATAAGAATAACGGATATAAAATAGCAAAAGAAGTGTTTGATTACAGAATGCAAGGAGAGGTGACGTTAAAGTGAAATTAGCTAAAAAAAATATGATAAAAGATTTCATTATTAATATATTTGCATCTGGAATTGTAACAGTAGTACTTCAAGTTGTTTTATATCCATATTTCGGACAAAAACTAAGTATAGAAGTGTATGGAGTATTATTGACAACGATGGGAATTGTCAATGTAATAGCTTCATCATTAGGTAATTCATTAAATAATTTAAGATTATTAAAAAATAATGATTATAAAACAAAGGGGGATTTTAATCTACTATTAAAATATAGTACAATAATTTCAGCATTAATCAGTTTAAGCCTTGCTCTTTTTGTTTTAAAGTATAATATATATATATCAATTACATTAGCAATATTAGTTGGATTAAGCCTGATTAGACAATATCTTGTTGTAATATATAGATTAAATTTAGACTTCGTTGGTCTATTAATTAATAATTTAATAATTTGTATTGGTTACATTGTAGGAATGTTTATATCTTTAAGAATTAACAATTGGGCAATTGCGTTTCTTTTAGGCGAATTGTTTGGTACATTACATTGTGCAAAAAAATCCAAACTATTTAAGGAACCATGGCAAAAAACAGAACAGTTTAAAGAAACATGTAAATCATATTTTCACTTGATTGTTAGCATATTATTTGGCCAATCAATGCTATATATGGATAGATTCATTATTCTACCGTTTCTAGGATCAGAAATGGTAAGCATATATATGGTAAGCTCATATGCTGGAAAAACTTTAGGTATCATTGCAATACCAATTTCATCTGTGTTATTAAGCTATTACACAAAAAAAAGTTTTGTATTTACAAAGAAAAAATTATATTTAATTTTTTTAATAACAATGGGTATTTCCTTCCTTTCTTTAATTGCTATACAAATTGTCTGTCCTTATATATTACCAATTTTATATCCTACAATATATAAAAAATCTGTTCAATATTTGCTTCTTGCAAATATTGGTTCAATACTAAATATTTCTAGTAATATATTACAACCAGCAATTATGAAAATATCAAAGACAAAATATCAGGTTTATATTCAAATGGTTTTTATAGGAACTTTTATATTATGTTCAATTATATTACTACATAAATTTGAATTATATGCAATATGCTGTTCAGTAATTATAGCAAATATCATAAAGATTCTATTTATGATGATTATCGGACACATAAGCTTATCAAAAAAAGATAGGAGTTAATTATCTATGAAAAATAATAAATTTACATTATTTTGCTTTATTATTTATAAAATAGCCTTAGATATGCTATTTTGCTATGGTACTTCTGTTCAATATGCATATTTAAACAGAATATTAGAATTTAATGCTATAAAATATTGGGCTGGTTGGATTATATATATAATATTAGTGTTATTAATTATATCTATTAAAAATGATGATATAAAGTTTATGATAAAAAGCATATTTATATTATCAGGTGTTTCAAATATATCTATATTTGGTTTAAGAAATTATAATACAAAATATTTTATATTTGTATTGATATTTTGGATTATACTTATAGGCTTGTGTATTTTTTATTCAAATATAAAAAGGAAAAAAGAAGGAGAAAAAGAAAAGACGGTATTTTTATCGGGGAACCATTTAAATAGTTTTCTGTTAGTTATGGGAATTATTATAACAATATATTTAGTAAAAAAATTTGGATTAAATGTGTCCTCATTTACGTCTTTATATCAAGCAAGAGAAAAATTTAGAACTATACAACTTTCCACTATAGATAGTTATCTATTATCATGGAACGCAACGGTTATTTTTCCTTGGTTATTTCTTATATCATTAAACACAAAAAAATATATAAGATGTATACTTATATTGGTATTTGCATTAATGATGTTTGCTATTAATGGGATGAAAACATGGTTAGTTCTTTATGCAATAATAATAGCACTTGTATTTATTACAAAAAAACACGACCTAAATAAATCAATGAATATTATTACATTGGGTCTAACGTCATTAATAATTATAAGTCTATTTGCTTTCAAAATAGATGGCCAATATAATATGTTAGGAATGTTAGATAGATCAATTATTTTACCAGGTGAAATTAATTATTACTATCTTGATTTTTTTAGTAAGCATGAATTTTTATATCTTAGAGAAAGTATTTTCAAAGTATTTGCGACTAGCCCATATATCCCTAAAAGTTCAGTCCAAATATCTATGATAAACATGTCAAATGCATATTATCATAATGCTACTAATGGTTTAATAGGTGATTATTATGGTAATTTTGGTATATTTGGAATAATTATATATCCTTTTATGATTATAGCAACATATATAGTTTTAATTAAATCAACAAAAGGTTATGATATTGCAGTAAAAAGTGTCATATTTTTTATATTAATGTGGTTATTAATAAATACATCATTTTTCACTTGGTTAATGACGGGTGGATATTTGCTATATTTATTAGTTTTGTATTTAAATAAAAAAATATATATAAAATTAAAAAAATAGAGAGGTGTAAAAAATGAGATTGATAGATATTAAAGAATTGTTAGAGTCTACAAAAATATATAGAGATGGAGAATTTGAAGATTTTGCACAATGTATAGTCAAATTAAATAAAAAAATCATTACATTTTTTGATGATGACAAATTTTTAAATGATATAAAAAATAACAAAGATATTTCATGCGTAATTTGTAAGGAAGATGTAGTTGATAAAATCCCAAGTAATATTGGTATTTTAATTTCAGAAGAACCAAGATATACTTTCTTTAAACTATATAATTTGGTAATGAAAAATAATCAAATAAGAAATAAAACTATTATAGGACAGAATGTAAAGATAGGAAATAATGTGAATATTTCAGAAGAAAATGTAATAATAGGCGATAATGTAGTTATTGGGCCTAATACTGTAATAGAAAGAAATACAATTATTGAAAAAGACTGTGTAATAGGACCTAATTGTATTATAAGTTCAGAAGGATTTGAAGTAAAACGAAGAAAAGATGGTACATTATATCCCGTACCTCATTATGGTAGTGTATTAATAAAAGAAGGTACAACTTTAAAATCAATGGTAAGTATACATAAATCGGTTTTTGATTGGGATACAACAGTTATAGGAAAAAATTGTGTAATAGATAGCTTTGTACATATAGCTCATGGTAATAAAATTGGAAATTCAATATTATTAGGGGCAAATTGTATAATAAGTGGAAATTGTACTATCGAGGATTATGCTTGTATTGATCCAGGTGCATGTATAGCAAAGAGATTAAAAGTTGGTAAACACGCAAAAGTTAGTATAGGATCAATTGTAACAAAAGATGTGCAAGATGGTGCAATAGTTACTGGAAATTTTGCGGTTGAGCACAGCAAATGGATTGAATTTGTAAAAAAAGTTGCAGAATAATTATATTAATAATATAATATACAAAAAAAGGAGACATCGATATGAGTTTATATGAGAAAATTAAAAATGGCGACGAATCAATAGCTTTGATTGGTTTAGGATATGTAGGTATGCCTATTGCTGTGGCATTTTCAAAAAAAGTGAAGGTTATAGGCTTTGATTTAAATAAAGACAAAATTAAATTATATAAAAGTGGAATTGATCCAACAAATGAAGTGGGTGATGAAGCAATTAAAAACTGCACAGTTCAATTTACAGATAATGAAGAAGATTTAAAAAAAGCAAAATTTTATATTGTTGCAGTACCAACACCAGTAAATTCTGATCATACTCCAGATTTGTCACCAGTCGAAGGTGCTAGTCACATAGTTGGTAGAAACTTAACAAAAGGATCAATGGTTGTTTATGAATCTACTGTATATCCAGGAGTTACAGAGGACGTATGTATTCCAATATTAGAATCTGAGTCAGGGTTGAAATGTGGGATTGATTTTAATATTGGATATTCACCTGAGAGAATAAATCCGGGTGATAAAGTTCATAGATTAGAAAATATTAAGAAGATTGTATCAGGTTATGACGAAGAATCATGTAAAGAAATAGAAAATATATATAATCTTGTTATAGAAGTTGGAACATATCCTGTATCATCAATAAAAACAGCTGAAGCAATAAAAGTAGTAGAAAATAGTCAAAGAGATATTAATATAGCATTTATGAATGAATTAGCAATGGTTTTTGACAAAATGGGAATTGATACAAACGAAGTTGTGGATGGTATGAATACAAAATGGAATGCATTAGGATTTAGACCGGGTTTAGTAGGCGGCCACTGTATAGGTGTTGATCCATATTATTTTACATATAAAGCAGAAAAATTAGGATATCATAGTCAAATAATATTAAATGGCAGAATAGTAAATAATAGTATGGCCAATTATATTGGTGAATCTATTATAAAAAAATTGGTTCTTGCTGGTAAAGCCCCTAAAAATAGTAAAATAGTTATACTAGGGTTGACATTTAAAGAAAATTGCCCTGATATAAGAAATACAAAAGTTGATGATGTAATAAAAAAACTTAATGAGTATGGCGTAAAACCGATAGTAGTAGATCCATGGGCAAATAGCGATGATGCTAGAAGAGAATATGGGATAGAATTGACTGATATTAGTAGTGTTAAAAACGTTGATTGTATAGTTATTGCAGTAGCACATGATGAGTTCAAAAACATGACAATGGATGATTTAGATAAACTATATTCCAAAAATTTAATTCAAAAGGAAAAAATCTTAATAGATATCAAAGGTATCAAAACAATAAAAGAGGTAGAAAAAAAAGGATATTCATATTGGAGATTATAATAATAAATTGATATATTTAATAAAATAACTAACTAGTAGCAATTCATAGTTTTTGATAATAGTTAGTTTTTTGTTTCAAAAAAAGGAATGGGATATCCATTATTATGTTTACCAAAGGATACTAAACAATTACTTGCTAATTATCAAGATGTACCACAAAATATGATTGAAGCAATTGTTAAATCTAATGATACAAGAAAGACTCATATTGCTAATATGGTATTAAGTAGAAATCCAAAAGTAGTTGGTGTTTATAGATTAACTATGAAAAGTGGTTCTGATAATTTTAGAGCAAGTGCTATTCAAAGTGTAATGGAAAAGATTAGAGCTAAAGGAGTAGTAGTTCAAATATATGAGCCAACTTTAAAAGTTGATGAATTTGAAGGCTATAAAGTTATACATGATTTAGATAATTTTAAAAATACTTC
>CAMKMS010000029.1 GCA_946413985.1 uncultured Mycoplasmatota bacterium | reverse complement strand
GACTAGTATTTTTTTTAATTTTGTGCTATAATCATTAAAGCATTTGAACTTTTATTATTTAAAGGAGATGAACTTATGGCAAAAATAAATATAATGAGTTTAGGTGGTTTAAACGAGAATGGTAAGAATTTATATACAGTAAGTGTTGATGGTAAAATACTTATTTTTGATTGTGGAATGAAATATGCTCCTGATAAAATGTATGGAGTTGATTATGTAATACCTGATTTTGAGTATTTAATTGAAAGAAGGAAAAACATTGTTGGTGTTTTTATTAGTCATCCACATCATGAAAATATGGGTGCTTTAACTGATTTAGTAAAAGCAATTCCAGAGATAAACATCTATTGTTCAAATTATACTAGTAAAATAATTGATTATGAATTTGAAGAAGAAAAGGTTGAATCAGAGAATATACATATTGTCCCTGCACATAAAAAAATAGATTTTAAAGATTTTAGTGTTTTTCCATTTAGTGTTACTCATAGTAGTCCAGAAACATTTGGTTACGCAATTAATACAGAAGATGGCGCTATTATTTATATGGCTGATTTTGTAATAGATCCAACTATGAATGGACACTATGATATGGACTTGGGAAAACTAGCTTATATTGGAAAACAAGGGGTTTTATGTTTAATGGCAGAAAGCTTATTTGCTGAAAAGAAAGGACATACTTCTCCAAATCATAAATTAGAAAGTTTTTTTAAAAAAATTGTTGATAAAAATGAAGGAAGAATTATTTTTTCAGTATTACCACTTCATATTTATACTATTCAAGAAATTTTTAATGCTTTAAAGAGAACAAATAGGAAAGTAGTTATTATGGGAAAAGAGCTTCATACTATTGTATCTATTTGTGTAAAAAATAAATATTTGAATATAGATGAAGAGATGCTTGGTAATTTAACTGATTTAAAATTATCAAATACTGTAATATTAATTAGTAATGATAGAGAAAGTCCATATCAAAATATTAATAGAATTATAAGTGGTCGTGATAAATTTGTTACTTTGGAAAAAACAGATACTATTTGTTTTGCTGAACCAAGTTATGATGCTTATGAAAAAATAATTGTTAAAATAATGAATGAACTTGCTATTAAAGGGGTTAATATAGAAAGTATCCCAAAAGAAAAAAGTGTTAGACATCATGCTTCTAGTGAAGATATTATGATGTTAATAAAACTATTTAATCCTAAATATTATTTTCCAATTAAAGGAGAATATAGATATCAAGTTGAAAATGGAAATTTGGCATATAAAGTTGGTATTCCAAAAGAAAATATCATTTTAAAAGAAAATGGCTTTATAGCAACATTTGAAAATGGTGCATTAGTTGAAAATTTTGATAGAGTATTTGTAGATGATATTTTAATTGATGGTAAAAGTAGTGAAGATGTTGGAGACATAGTACTTAAAGATAGAGAACTTTTAAGTAGTAATGGTTTAGTTTTAATATCTGCAACTCTTAGTAAAAAAGAAAAAGAGTTATTAATTGGACCTGAAATAATGACAAGAGGATTTGTTTACGATAAAGAAAGCAATGATTTAATAAGCGAAATAAAGAGATTAAGTGAAGAAGCAATTAATAATAACATATACAATAAATATGCTGATTATGTTAAAATTAGAAATGAAATTAGAGAAAAGGTTGGAAATTATATATTTAAAGAAACAGCATGTAAACCAGTAATACTTACAGTTATACAAGAGATTGAGGTGGAAAAATGATATATTTAGACTATAGTGCAACAACTCCAGTAGATGAAAGAGTACTTGAATCATATTGTAAAGTTACTCGTGAATATATTGGAAATGCTAATTCTATACATACACTTGGTGTGAAATCAAAAGAATTACTAATGCAAGCAACTAATCAAATAGCAGAGATATTTAATTGTCATCCAAAAGAATTAATATTTACTTCTGGTGCTAGTGAAAGTAATACAACTGCTATTAAAGGTGTAGCATTTAAGTATGCTAATCGTGGTAAACATATTATAACTTCAAAACTTGAACATAAAAGTGTTTTAGAAGTAATGGGGTTTTTAAGCAATAATGGATATGAAGTTGATTTTGTTGATATTTTACCAAATGGGCAGATAGATTTAAAGCATTTAGAGAGCCTAATTAGAAAAGATACTATTCTAATTAGTATATGTGCTGTTAATTCTGAAACAGGTTTTAAGCAACCTCTAAAAACTATTAGACAAGTTATAAACAAGAAAAATCCTAATGTAATATTTCATAGTGATTTAACTCAAGCTTTAGGTAAAACAAAATTTTATTTAAGTGATTTAGATCTTGCAAGTTTTTCAAGTCATAAAATTTATTCACCTAAAGGAATAGGTATTTTATATAAAAAACGTGATTTGAATATTGATACATTAATATATGGAACAACAGAGAATTGTCCATTTAGAGGTGGAACACCACCACTTCCACTTGTTGTATCATTTTCAAAAGCAATAAGACTTGCTAATGATAAATTGGATTCTAATATTAAGAAATGTGAAAAATTAAAAGCAGAATTATTAAAAGGATTATCTAAATATCCAATAAGAATTAATTCTAATGAATTATGTGTTCCTCAAATAGTAAATTTTAGTTTATTAAAAATTAAAAGTGAGACATTTGTTCATGCTCTTGAGAGACATGAAGTATATGTTTCAACTACAACTGCTTGTTCATCTCTTGAAGAAAGTACAGTATTAAAAGCAATTAGTAATGGAGATAAAAGTATATCAACAACTTCAATTAGAGTTAGTATATCTCCACTAACTACTCATGAAGAAATACAAGAATTTTTAGAAATATTTGGATTAGTTTGGAATGAATTATTATTAAAATGAAAAAAGTTATATTAATAAAATATGGTGAATTAACTACTAAAAAAGATAACAGGAATTTCTTTATAAAAACATTAAAGAAGAATATATTTAAAAAGTTATCTTCTTTTAGTTTTGATATAATAGATGATTATTATAGAATGTTTATTATACCTAAAAATGATGATATAGATAGTATTGTTTCAAAATTAAAAGATATTTTTGGTATTCATGAGATAGTTATTGCTTTAAGAAGCGAAGATAGAAGTTTAGAAAACATTAAAAAGTTATCATTTGATATAATAAGTGAAAGTGAAGGTAATACATTTAAAGTAGTAACTAATAGAAGTGATAAAAGTTATCCTATTCATTCGATGGATATGAATGATAAAATAGGTGGACATATTTTAAGAAATACAAAATTAAAAGTTGATGTTCATAATCCTGATATATTATTAAATGTAGAAATTAGACGTGATTATGTTTATGTTTATGAGAGTGGAATTTCTGGACTTGGTGGATATCCTGTGGGTACACTTGGACGAGCACTTTTAATGCTTAGTGGAGGAATAGATTCTCCTGTTGCTGGTTTTCAAACTATTAAAAGAGGAGTAGAACTATATTATTTATATTTTGAAAGTAGACCTCATACTAGTATTGAAGCAAGAAATAAAGTTATCTCTCTTGCTAGAAAACTAGAGCGTTATAATTCTTCTGGGAAATTATTTGTAGTTAATTTTACAAAAATACAAGAAACTATTTATAAAAATTTAGATCAAGATTATCTAATTACATTTATGAGAAGAAAAATGTATGAAATAGCAGAACGTATAGCAAAACGTAATAATTGTCTTGCTATTGTAAATGGTGAGAGTGTAGGTCAAGTTGCAAGTCAAACTCTAAAAAGTATAATAGCAGTAAATGATGTAACAAATTATCCTATATTAAGACCTCTTTGTTCTTTTGATAAATTAGAAATAATTGATATATCTAAACGTATTGATACATATGAAACATCAATTCTTCCATATGAAGATTGTTGTACGATATTTGTACCTCGTCATCCAGTTATTAATCCCGATTTACACCATATATATGAAGAAGAAAGCAAATATGATTTTAAAGAACTTGTTGATGAAGCTGTATCAAGCGTAGAAATTGTTGATTTAACTGAAAAGAAAAATGAATTGTTATAATTCATTTTTTTTGATATACTTTTTTATAGTAGGAGTTGATAAGTGTGATAACATTAGGTTTAATAATTGCAGTTGTAATACTTACTATTAATTATAATAAATTATCTAATGAAAATATAAAGCTTAAAGAAATACTTAGAAAGAATAATTTACTTGATGAAATTAATAAACCAGTAGAATATACATTTAAGAAGGAAACACCTAGTATTGTAGAAAATAAAAATGTAATTAAAGAAAAGCCAAAATACACTGATAAAGAAATAAAAAATAGCTCTATATTGATAGTTGGATCAATATTAGTTGTATTATCTGCAATAATATTTTTAGCAACAACATGGAATGTAACAAATAATATATTTAAGGCAATAATGCTATTTGGTATGCTTTTAATATTTTATCTTGCTAGTTATATTGCTAAAAAGATTAATCTTAATCAAACATATAAAGCATTCCATTATATAGCGCTTGCTTACATACCTATATCATTATTATCATTATGGGTATTTAAATTAATTGGAGAATACTTATCAATTGATGGAGAAGGGGCATTATTATATTTAGCTGTTTGTTCATTTATTGTTAGCGGTATATATTATATGGATTCAAGTAAAAAGGAATCAAAAACAATTGGAGTAATTAGCATATTATTATTAATTTTAGGTATATCATTTATATGTTTAAAATATGAACTTAGTATAGAATATATTTTATTTGGTATATTATTACTAGGAGTATTATTTACATTACTACACAAAATAAAAAAATATTATATATCAGAATCATTAACTATAATAGGAATGAATACTATTATGTTTATGATGATATTTATTCAAATAATAGCAAGTTTAGTTACATTATTACTTGATGAAGCATTATTTATTAGTACTATTAATTCAATTTTAATAATGTATTTAATTTATTATTCTACTAGTATTAGTGATACAAAAAAAATATTTAATGCTATTTATCCATTATTAATATTTTTTATCTTTTTGAATTTAACAGGTATAATAGATTATACATTTATTAAAGAAATAATTATGTTAATATCATTTGTTGTAGTATGTATTTTTGAACTTTTAAATAATAAAAAAATAAGAAATACGACATTCTATCATGTAATAGCAGCTTCCACTATATTATATTTCTTTACTTCATCAAATAATTCTATTCATTCTTATATTGTATTATTAGTATCTTTAGTAATTGCTTATATATTCTATTATCAGGATGAAGAGAAGAAAAACTATAAAATGTATTATGTAAGTTTATTATCATATTTATCTATTATAGATATTGTAAATTTTTATGATTTATCTGTTTCAGTTTTAGGATATACTACATTAATAATAGTAACTCTTGTAACAATACTAAATAATAAAATATATAATCCTCTAAAAAATGTAGGATATATACTTATGTTTATAATAACACCATTTATTTCTTTTGGTAGTTTTAGTTCTATATTATTATTTGAACTATTTACAATTCTTTTATTGGTTTATTCTATTAATAATAAAAACAAATATAATAGAATAGTATCTTATATTTATTTCAATATATCAGCTTTACATTTATTTAAATATTTAGGTGCATTAGAATTAAATGATTATTTATTAGTTTTGCCAATTTGTAATATTTTTGTATTTATTTTAGAATTATTATTAAATGAAAAAGAAAAAGAATTTAATAAAAACTTATTATATATATATTATGGAATATCTAGTTTAGTATTAGTATTATTAAATGATGAATTAATACACTTAATACTTATGATAATTAATACAGTTTTATTATATTATTATTGTAAAGTTAATGGTGAGGATAAGAAGTATACTTATGTTGGTTATATTATGGCAATTCCATTTATGTTTTTTGGTGACACATTATTATTTGCCTCTACTAATTATATGAATGATATTTCCTTACTTACAATTATTATATTTGCATTTTTAATTAATAAAACAAGAGATAATAAATTTACTATAATGTACTTTATATATTTGGTATTTAATACATTGGTATTTAATAATAGTAAATATTTAATATTAGTACTATTTACAGTTGGATGCTTAATTAATTATTTATATAGAAATAATAAAATTAAAGATTTATTCAAAGCTTTATTATATACTTGTGCTTTAGTGTTTTCTCAATTTGCTGTTTATGATTTGAATATTAATAATATAGCAATACTTACTTATGGTATGTATATGATATATTTTATATTATTAAACAGAAGTATTTTGAAGAAATATGTTAATGCATATAAAGTAGTAGAATATATATCATTAGTATTGATAAATATTTTAGCAATAATTAATTTTATTTCTGAAGCTGATGGATTAATATTTGTAATATTATTAATTCTATTAGTTATAGTTTCATATGGATTAAAATATGGTCCAACATTTATTGTTAGTTTAATATTTATTGTAATAAATGCAATATTATTAACTAAAGAATTCTGGTTAAGTTTACCATGGTGGTTATATGTTTTAATTATAGGATTTATACTTATATCATTTGCTATAATTAATGAAATAAAAGATAAAAGAAATAGTGGTTTAATAGTTAAAAAAATAAAAGAAGATTTAGATTTATAAAATAGTTGAAATTAGTTATGTTTTATTATATAATTTAAGCATGTTTCGAGGAGAAAAAGAGTAGTAAATTATTACTAATAACTAAGAGAGTTAATGATTGGTGTAAATTAACATATTGGTGTAGTTGAACTTGCTTTTTTAAGAAATAACGTACTTTGGCGTTAACAAAAATAGAGATGCATAAAACTTTATGAATTAAGGTGGTACCGTGGGTTATTCTCATCCTTAAGTAATAAAGTTTTTATTTTGGAGGTGTTTATGAATATTAGTGTAATAAAATTTTTGAGCGATTTTGTTTTGTTATTCTTATTAGTATTTATAATTTATATGGTATTTGTTAATAAGAGAAGAAAAGATTATCATAAACTGAAAGATGGAAGTTATATTAAATTATTTATAGCAAGATATAATCTAGATATGAGAAAAACAAATTATAAAACTGTTCTTAATATATTTGCAATCATTAATTCATTTATACTTTCATTTACTGCTTCTTTAATATTAAATATAAATAATTATATTTGGAAAATAGTTGTATGTTTTATAGTAGTATTTGTTTTAATATATGCTTTATATGAAATAGCAGGTCGTTATTTAAAAAATAAGGAGGATAAAAAATAATGTATAATTTTAAAGAAATAGAAAAAAAATGGCAAAAAATATGGGAAGAAAAAGAATGCTTTAAAGCAATAAATGGAGAGGATAAACCACATTATTATATATTAGTAGAATTTCCATATCCAAGTGGAAGTGGACTTCATGTTGGTCATGTTAGAAGTTATACTGCTCAAGATGCTATTGCTAGAATGAAAAGAATGCAAGGATATAATGTATTATATCCAATGGGATATGATTCTTTTGGTGCACCAGCAGAACAGTATGCAATAAAAACTCATCAACATCCGGCAAATGTTGTTAAACAAAATGTTCAAACATTTAGTAAGCAAATGAAATCAATTGGTTTTTCATTTGATTGGACACGAGCTTTTTCAACATCTGATCCAGAGTATTATAAGTGGACACAATGGCAATTTTTGCAGTTTTATAAAATGGGTATGGCATATAAAGCAGATGTACCTGTTAATTGGTGTCCAACTTGTAAAACTGTTTTGTCTAATGAAGATGCAGCTGGTGGTGTATGTGAAAGATGTGGTTCAACTGTAATTTTAAAAGAAAAATCACAATGGATGCTTAAGATGAGTGAATACTCTGAAGACTTACTAAAAGGATTAGATGATACTAATTTTGCTGATAGAGTAAAATTGGGTCAGATTAACTGGATAGGAAAGAGTACTGGAGCAAGTGTTATTTTCAAAATTAAAGAAGTAAAAGACACCTTGGAAGTTTTTACAACAAGACCAGATACTATTTTTGGGACTACTTATATGGTAATATCACCAGAACATAGTTTTCTAGAAAAATATAAAGAGGTTATTAAAAATATAAAAGAAATAAATGCATATCAAGAAGAAGCAAGAAGTAAAAGTGAATTAGAAAGAACAGAGCTTAATAAAGAAAAAACTGGTGTTAAAATAGAAGGACTTACTGCAATTAATCCTGTAACTAAAAAAGAAATGCCTATATTTGTAAGTGATTATGTTCTTTCATCTTATGGAACAGGTGCTGTAATGGGTGTCCCTGCTCATGATACAAGAGATTATGCATTTGCAAAAAAATTTAATCTTGATATAGTAGAAGTTATTGAAGGTGGGGATATATCAAAAGAAGCTTATACTGGAGATGGATTACATATTAATAGTAACTTCTTAAATGGTCTTAATAAAGAAGAATCAATTTCAAAAATAATTGAATATTTGGAAAAGAAAAAATGTGGAACAAAAAAAGTAAATTATAAAATGAGAGATTGGATTTTTAGTAGACAAAGATTTTGGGGTGAACCAATTCCAATGATACATTGTGAAAAATGTGGATGGGTTCCTATGAATGAAGAAGATTTGCCACTTCTTCTTCCAGATGTTGCCAATTATGAACCAACTGAAAATGGTGAAAGTCCTCTTGCTGCAATTGAAGAGTTTGTTAATTGTACTTGTCCAAAGTGTGGTGGAAAAGCAAAACGTGAAACTGATACTATGCCTAACTGGGCTGGATCAAGTTGGTATTTCTTAAGATTTATGGATGCTCATAATGAAAATGAATTTGCAAGTATGGATGCTATGAAATATTGGGATAAAGTTGATTGGTATAATGGTGGTATGGAACATACTGCAAGACATTTACTTTATGCAAGATTCTGGGTTCAAATGTTATATAAGTTAGGACTTGTTCCAAATAAAGAAATGATATGGACTCGTGTTAGTCACGGAATGATTTTAGGAAGCGACAATCAAAAAATGTCTAAATCAAAAGGAAATGTTATTAATCCAGATGATATTATTAATGAATATGGAGCTGATACATTAAGACTTTATGAAATGTTTATGGGAGATTATCAAATGGATGCTCCTTGGAGTATTGATTCATTAAAAGGATGTAAAAGATTTATTGATAGAGTAATAAAATTATTTGATAAAGTTAATAATAATGAAGGATATACAAATAGTTTGTCTGTTCTTCAAAATCAAACTATAAAAAAAGTAGAAAATGATTTATGTAATCTTGGTTATAACACTGCAGTTTCTACACTTATGATTCTTGCTAATAAATATGATGAACTTGAATCTATTACTAAAAAAGATTATCAATTATTATTACAATTATTAAATCCAATTGCTCCTCATTTTACTGAAGAAATGAATGAAAAATTAGGATTTAATCCATTATATGAAACTGCTTGGCCAAAATATGATGAAGAAAAAACAGTTGAAAGTGAAGTTACAATAGCAGTACAAGTTAATGGTAAATTAAGAGCAACTTTAAAAGTCAACAAAGATATTTCTAAAGAAGACATATTAGAGTTAGCTAAAAAAGAAGACAATGTCATAAAGTTTTTAGATGGACATGAAATAGTTAAAGAAATAGTTATTCCAGGAAGAATAGTTAATATAGTTATTAAATAGGTGCAAAGCACCTTTTTAATTTGATTTTTTATATCATTATTTGATATAATGAAATGGAGGTGTAAGAGATGATAGGTTTTTATGATTATACAGTAATACTTACATATTTGGGTTTTGTATCTGGCGTATTTGGAATTATTATGGCAATGAGTGGACATATATTTACTGCTGTTTTTGCTTTAATGTTTTCAGGATTATGTGATATGTTTGATGGAAAAGTTGCAAGAACAAAAAAGAAAAGAACTCAAGAAGAAAAAAGTTTTGGAATTCAACTTGATAGTTTATCTGATTTAGTATGTTTTGGAGTACTTCCAGCTGTAATAGGTTATAAAATTGGAATTAATAAAGTATATTTAATGCCACTTATTATTTTATACCCTCTAGCAGGATTAATTAGACTTGCTTATTTTAACATGTTAGAAACAATGAGAAATGGTGATGGTCCAGTTAAAGAATATGTTGGACTTCCAATTACTTCAGCTGCACTTATATTTCCATTTATTTTCATTTTTAGAAAATTACTTGGAAAATATTTTGTATTGTTATATGGAATTGCATTATTAGTTATTGGAGTTTTATTTATAATCAAGATTAAAATAAAAAAACCAAAAACTAAACATATGATTATGTTTATAGTAATTGGTATTTTAGAAATATTATTAATTATTACGGTGAAGAGATTTCTATGATATATTATAGTAGACAAAGAAATAGTAAAGATAATATTATTACAGAGTCTAGTAAGACTCTTAATTTTTTGTATGGATGTTTTTTAGGTAGATTAATACTAAAAATTTTTACAAGAAAATTCTTTTCTAATTTAATGGCTCTATATATGAATAGTAAATTATCAAGACATAGAATAAAAAGATTCATTGATAAAAACAACATAAATAAATATGAATATGAATTAAAAAAATATAAGTCTTATAATGAATTTTTTACAAGAAAAGTTATTCAAACAAAAAGACCAATAAATGCAAGAAAGAGTATACTAATATCTCCTTGTGATAGTAAATTAATGGTATATAATATTAATGAGGATTTAACATTAAAAATTAAAGATGCATATTATAGTATTGATTCATTAGTCGAAAAAAGAATACTAGAAGACTACATTGATGGATATGCTTTAGTATTTAGATTAACAACTGATAATTATCATAGATATTGCTATGTGGATAGTGGAAGTAAAGGAATTAATTATCATATTAATGGAGTTTTACATACTGTCCAGCCAATATCATTAAAAAAGTATAATTTTTTTAAAACAAATGGTCGTGAGTATACAATATTAAATACAAATAATTTTGGAAAAATAATAGAAGTAGAAGTGGGAGCACTTGGTATTGGAAGAATAGTAAATCATCATGAAGTTCACACTTTTAAAAAAGGAGAAGAAAAAGGATATTTTGAATTTGGTGGTTCTACAATTGTTCTTCTTGTAAAAAAGAATACTATTGTTATTGACGAAGATATTTTAGAAAATTCAAAAGAGGGAATAGAAACAATAGTAAAATATGGAGAAGGTATTGCTAAAGCAAAAACTATAACTAGAATTATTAATAAAATTAAAAATATTTAATATGAAACAAAATAATGTATTATTTTGTTTTTTTATGTTATAATTTTTATGATAATAA
>CAMKMS010000028.1 GCA_946413985.1 uncultured Mycoplasmatota bacterium | reverse complement strand
CTTCTTCTGGTTCACTTACTCCTCCAAGAGTTGGAACTGGTTCTTCTTCTGGTTCGCTTGCTCCTCCAAGAGTTGGAACTGGTTCTTCCTCTGGTTCACTTACTCCTCCAAGAGTTGGAACTGGTTCTTCTTCTGGATTGCTTACTTCATCAAGAGCTGGAACTAAATTATCTTCTGGTTCTTCTGGTTCCATTTCTGAAATTGGATCTAAACCAACAGGAATTGGTTTTGGTTCATTATCATCAGAAGAAGGACTAATAATTCTATCATTATTTTCTTCTGGTACTTCAGGAGTTAAATCATCATCACTAGTTTTATTTAACTTTTCAGCTTCTTCCTCAGTAATACCTTTTGTTTCTTCTTCTAATTCTTCTAATTCTTCTAAAGAACCACCAAATCTTAAAATATCTATTTCTTGTTCTAATCTTTCAATACGAGTAGTATAAGATGCATCTAATTCTTCTAGAGATGCTATATTACTTTCAATACTAGCAAGAATTGTATCATATATTCCTCTTGCAGTTTCATCATGATTAGTTTGCATTAAAGATCTTGTATTTTCTAATGTTACTCTTAATGAATCTAATGCATTTCTATTCTTCTTTTGATTTTCAAGAAGTTCTCTTCTTTCTTTTGTTTTAGACATTGCTAAAGCTGCTTTTCCTCTTAATACTTCTATTATAGGTTTTAAAGCTTCTCCAACGCCTTTCCATAATTCTTCTCCTAGATTAAGAGTTTGTCTAACTTCTTCAGTATCTTTTGATCTATCGAATCTTACTCTTTCTTGAAGATCTAAGTTTAATTCATGTAATGCTTCATAATCTCCTCTTAATCTTCTTAATTCAATTATTCCAAGATCATTAACATTTCTTCCATTTAAGCTATTATTTAGCTCTTTCAAGTTTCCCATTAATATTTGCATTTCTTCCATCTTACATACTCTCCTTTTTATTTCTAACAAAAGTTACTAATTGATATTTTATTTGGCCATTATCTGTTATATCCTCAAGTGAATTAACATTATAACCTCTTCCTTTAAATAATTTTATCAAATTTTCTTCTGTCAAATATTCAGTTGTTATATTTTGCCATCCTGCTGTTTCTACACCTTGTATTTCTTGAAGTTTGATTTTTGTTCTTTTTTCTACTACTCTATCTCTACCATCATTAATCTTTGGATCTGTCTTACTCCAATCAGTCCAATCAGTCCATTTATAATCGCTTGATTTAGTTACTTTATAATATCCTGATGGAGCAGTAACTGTATATTTTGTTGAAGTAGATGATACTTCTTTATACCAAGTATAAGCTATTGCTTTTGTATCTGTATCTTTAATAGCATTTTTTACAGGAGCAGATGTATAATAAGTTTTCTCTCCATCAGCTGTTGTTTTATTTGATGGATAATACTTTCTACTCTCATTTATTATTCTATACCAATTATAGAATGTTACAGTAGCACTTTGACATATATCTGTTTTTGTTGTATCGCATACTGTTGTTGTTGGACTACTCCATGCACTATATTTTTTACAAGTTGCATTAGCATTAACAATATTTGCTCTAACTAATTCACCATTTTCTTCTGTTGCACAACTAAATACTACTTCTCTTGTATAGTTGTATTGTGGATTATTTGTTGTACCACATTTACTTGTTTGATATATCCATTTTGTTCCTGTTGCACTAGTTGCACATACGTAATATAGAATTGGTGAATATGTATCAATTACAGTTCTTGTTCTATATCTTGTAACATCTACACCTTCTGGATCTCTATATGGATATCCACTTGGAGCTGTTGCTGAGAAACCTTTTTCTCCATTAGATCCTTTATAATAATCTTTTGTACCAACTGGAATATACCACTTATAAGCTGTAACATAATTGCCTTTATTTATATAAACACTATTTGGTGCTGTTATATAATAGTCTTTTACCTTTGACTCACTATCTGTTGCACCATGTATAGAATAATATGATCTTTTAATTAAATTCCAACGATATAATTTATCTCTGTATCTATAGTATTTAACACTAGATAATGTTTTATATTTCTCATAAGGTATTTCACTTTTCCAATAAGTCTCTACTTCTCCTAATATATCTCCACCTTTTTTTGCTTCAAGTGGAACAAATTTAAATTCTACATATGTTTTATCAGCAATAATATCACTCATTGTTCCTTGTTTTAATGAATCATATTTTTCTTCAGAACTATATTTTGCACATGATATCCAAGGTGTATATTGATATCTTTCATCTTCTAACATACATTTTTTAACATATGTCGTATTTTGATTACAATTATTAAACTTGCTAGCATCAATTAATTTTTCATCAACTAAATTTTGTAATTCTACTAATGAACACTCTCCAGGTGCTGATGGATTCTCATTGCTATGAATTGAATAATAATTCTTTCCTGCTGATAATAATTCACTTTCATAATCAATAGTTACTTCAGTATTGTTTTCTTTCTTATTTTCTGGTTTTTTACTACAACTAGTTATTAAATAAACAATCAAAATAATTGAAACAATAACCATTAAGACAATAAGTAATCTTCTTAAAAGTCCTGGCTTACCATTTCCATCATTATCATAACCATAATTATCATAATTTTTTGCCATTTTAACTCCTTCTTCCCCCATGACACATTTCCAATACTAATTGTATCACAAGAAGGGCTTTAAAACAAGTGATTATGCTAGTTTTTTATTATATTCCCCAGTTTTTTTATTATTTTTTTCTCAATTCTTGATATATATGATTGAGATATCGACATTTTATCTGCTAATTCTTTTTGAGTAAGCTCTTTTTTTCCAAATAATCCATATCTTTCTTCTATTATTTTTTTATCCCTATCTTTTAGTTTTTTTACTTCATTTTCAAGCAAAATCCTATTATCTTTATCTTGCAAAGACTTTTCTATTACATCATCTTCTGTTCCATAAATATCTTCTATATGAAGTTCATTTCCTTCATTATCATAATTAACTGCATCTTCAAAACTAATTTCACTATTTCTTTTTTTATTTTTTCTTAAAAACATCAATATTTCATTTTCAATACACCTTGATGCATATGTTGCAAGTTTAATATTTTTATCAAGTTTATATGTGTTTATTGCCTTTATTAAACCTATTGTTCCTATACTAACAATGTCTTCTAAATCATAAATAGTGTTATCATATTTTTTTGATAAGAAAACAACTAATCTTAAATTATGTTCTATTAATTTATTCCTTGCATCTATATTTCCACTATTACTTTTTTTAACTAAATCACACTCTACCAAAGGATCAAGTGGTGGCGGTAAGATATTCTCACTTCCAACAAAAAATACACCATCATCATAAAAAAACTTCTCTAATATTTTTTCTATCATTTTTCCTCCAATAATCTATAATTTAACAAACAATTAAAACCATTAAATTTTTTATTTATTACTCCAATACTTACATCATTTCTTTCTCCTATTCCCTCTATAAATACTTTCTTTGGATTAAAACATTTTAAAAGTGAATAACTATTTATTGTTTTATATGGAACAAGATAATACTCTTCATCTATTTTTTTATTTATTATAATTACTTTTCTATTATTATATGGCTCTATTAAATTGTTACCACTATCCATATATCCATTTAAATATAGTACCTTTCCACTATTTAAATATATTGTGACTTTATATCTAAAATTTAAAATTGCTCTAATATTGTATGTAAAATATTTATAAATTTTTAAAAATAAAGGAATTAATAATAGTATTAACTTATAATTTACAATATTACTAATTTTAAAATAGTATAATAAACCACCTAAAAAGAAATTTAATATATTGAAACAAATAACATTTTTTATTAATATTTTTATATCATTATATCCAAAAGAAATAATTATCATAATAATCGATATTATTAATTTTATAATAAATAAAAACACATTATTTGATAAATTAAAAATAATAATATATGACATACTACTAAATATACAAGAAAATATCATTCTATATTTTTTTGTATTATTTTTAAGAATTAAAGAACAAATATATAGTAAATATAAATCAATTAAAAAATCTAATATTACCACTTCTTCAATATAAATCATATTATTCACCAGAATAATTGTACAAAAAAAGATATGTATTTTTTGTCGAACTACATATCTTTTATAATTTTTTTAATTCTAATTCTCTACCACTATTTCTTTTTAACAATTCTTTTCTTTGTTTTAATAAATCATCTTTCTTCATTTTTGTAATAGAACCATTGTATTTATAGGGAGATTTTTTCTTAGTTGAATTATAGTTTTTTATAAATAATGCAAAATCTCTTTTTCTTCTTTCACTAACTTGATAATATCCATTTTCATCTCTTAACATAGAACCATCTTTTTCTCTTTCATATATAAGATTATTATATAGTTCTAAAGCATAAGTTGATAATGTATATACACTAAATCCTTGATTTTGAACTTTATCAGCATATTCAAATAATTTGCTTACTTGTCTACTTACTGAATGATGATAGCAAAACTCATTTGCCATTGCTTTAAAGAAACCAAAATCTTTTTTTTCGGCATGATATCTAAGGCATTTTTGAATAAATTCAATATCAAAATATTTTAAATCATCTTTATATAAAACAGGAATATAATTAACACCAAATAATATTGGATCTTTAGTATTTTTACTTGCATCCTTAGTTTCAAAATAAGCAATATTTATATCAGCTTTATATCCATCTTTCATTTTTGAAATTGGTGAAAATATTAATTCCAATTCTGAATCATTATATTGTTTTGTATAATTGTCAATTTCACTAATAGTATGTTTACCAGTTAATTTATGATATAAATGCATATGAACATAATAAACTCCATAAAGCATATCTACATGTATATTACCACAAATATATTTTGAAGTTTTTCTATTATTATATTTTCTTACTTTTTCTAATAGTTCTTCTACATCTTTTTTTTCATCAAATTGAAATTGTTTTGTTCCTGCGTATTCAACAATCATATATCTTTTTGTTTCTTTTTTCATAGGACACATCTCCTTAAAAATTGAGCATATTATAGCAAAAAACTATAAAAAAGTCAATTTTTGCTTTACTTAAATCATTTTTTATGTTAAATTAGATGTGGCTTAAAAAGAGGAGGCAAGTAAAATGGCAAAAAATGTTTCAAATAGAAGTAATATGAGTGCTCAAAATAGACCTTTTTCATTAAAGGCAACTAAAAAGACACAAAAAGTTAATTTACAACCTACTGTTGTTGATGGTAAAAAGGTAAGATTATCAACTAAAGAAATTAGAACAATTAAAAAGAATAAATAAGTCAGTTTTACTGATTTTTTTATTGCAATAAAAAGTGAGTTATTTATAACTCACTTTATTATTTCTTGTTCAAGTTTTAAATCAATATCATATTCCTTTTTTACTTTAGTTTTTATTTCTTCTATTAGTTTAATTACATCGTCTCCACTAGCATCTCCATTATTTATAATAAAGTTTGCATGTTTAAAACTAACCATAGCATCATTAACACTAAATCCTTTAAGTCCCAAATCATCAATAAGTTTTCCAGCACTTAATCCTTCTGGATTTCTGAATACACTTCCTGCTGATGGATGAGATAAATCTTGACTAGATACTCTTTTATTTGTCCTTTCAAGTACTAATGCTTTTAATTCTTCAAGATTAGATTTTTCTATTTTAAATTTGCAAGACAAAACTATATAATCTTTATGATTTTTTAGCATTGAAGATCTATATTCATATTCTAAATCACTATTAGATAATTCTTTTATTTCATTTCCATCATAAATAGTAGCACTAATTAGTATGTTACTAATATCGCTTCCAAAACACCCAGCATTCATATATACACTTCCACCTACTGTACCAGGTATTCCAGTTGCAAAATCAAGACCACTATATCCCATATTAGTAACTTTGCTAGCAAGAGTATTAATCATTACTCCACATTCTGCATAAACATAATCATCATTTATTTCATAATTATTTAGTTTTTTTAAATATATTACTACTCCATCATAATGTACAGGTAAAATTATATTAGAGCCATTTCCTAACACAAAATATTTAATATTATTTGATCTAATAAAGTTAAATAACTCTTTTAATTCCTGAACATTTTTGGGTTCTGCAAAATAATCACAAGTACAGTTTAGTTTATATGTATTAAAATTTTTTAATTCAAAATTTTCTTTAATACTACATATACTTTTTAATTCTTTTTTCATTTCAAATACGCTTCTATATTATTACTACCTTCAATATAGTCCTTAATTCTTCCATTAGATATTTTAATTAAAGTTCTACCATTTATTTTTAATTCATTAGCATTTGTTGCCTTTTTATTACCACTATTAGAAGATACACTACTATTTTCTTTTTTACTCATATCAACTTTATAAACAGTAGTTTTACTATCAGATAATAATGAATCAATATATAAATCATAACTAATATTTGTACTATAATCATCAAACATTACAAAATATGATTTCTCACTTCTATTAAAAACTGTTCCAACATTAATATAATCATAATCTATTTTATTTTCTTTACTAGGAGCAGTATATCTAGCTTGAAATACTCCCAACTTTTCCATTCCAATAACCCCCAAATACATTACTCCTAAAAATATTAAAACACTTAAAAAAATCTTAGATCCATTTTTAAAAGCATCATCTTTAGTAATAGTTGGATCATATTTATTTCTTTCCCTTTTTCTACTTTTATACTTAATATTCATTCCTTTTTTTGCCATTAATTTCATCTCCGTACTAAAATTATAACATATCTTTTGAGTTTATATCAATTATTTATTGATTTTTGAATATTTTTATTATATAATTTAATTCGTATTTAAGTGGCAGTGCTATACGTAATTATAACGTGTTTCTTGAAAATAACTAGTAACCTCTGCCAAGGTGAAAATTTATAGTAGAAACTCCCTATAATGAAATATAGATAAGCCTTTTTATACAATATTATGAAAAGGAGGAAAATTTTATGAGATACACAGGTCCTGTGTTTAAGAAATCAAGAAGGTATGGTTTTTCTACTCTTGAAACTGGTAAAGAATTAAGACGTAAAACTCAAGCTCCTGGAATTCATGGAACTTCTCGTAAGAAATTAAGTGAATATGGAGTTCAATTACAAGAAAAACAAAAAGTTAGATTCATGTATGGACTTTCTGAAAAACAATTAAGAAAGACATTTGAAACTGCTGGTAAAATGCAAGGTATTCATGGTTATAATTTACTTCTTTTACTTGAAAGTAGACTTGATAATTTAGTTTATCGTGCTGGTTTTGCTAAAACTAGACGTGCAGCAAGACAACTAGTTAATCATGGACACATTACTGTTGATGGTAAAAGAGTTGATATTCCATCTTATAGAGTTAAAGTTGGAAGTACAATTTCAGTAAGAGAATCATCAATGGATCATCCAGTTATAAGTGAATGCTTAAATATGGATATAACTGTTCCAGCATTTATTAATGTTGATAAACAAAAGAAAGTTGCTACATATGTTAGATATCCAGAACGTGAAGAATTAAACTCTGAATTAAATGAATCATTAATTGTTGAATTCTATAACAGATAATAATAAAACCACTATTTAGTGGTTTTTATTTTGAATTAATAATGTTATAATAAATTACATAGGCAAATGGAGATATAAATATGAAACATGATAAAGATTGGATTAAGCTTGATAATGCTGCCACTATTTATCCAGCAACAATAAAGAGAAAATATGCTGCATTATTTAGATTAACTATTACACTAAATGAAGATATTGATAGAGATATACTATCTGAATCATTAATTTATATATTAAAAAGATTCCCCACTTTTACTTATTCATTAAAAGAAGGATTTTTTTGGTGCTATTTAGAAAAGATTAAAACAAATCCTAAAATAGAAAATGATTCAAATAATCCAATGATAAGGCGTGATTTTGATAAAAAATATCTATTTAGGGTTCGCACATATAAAAATAGAATTGCTATTGAATATTTTCATGCATTAACAGATGGAACCGGTGGTATGACATTTATGTTATCTCTTGTAAGTGAATACTTACATAGAAAATATAAAATGAAAAAAGAATACACAAATTTAATACTAAATATTGAAGATGAACCAAGTGATGATGAATGTAATGATGCATTCTTAAAATATGCTAATCATAAAGGTGCATTAGAACATGAAAAAAAAGCTTTTCATTTAAAAGGAACAAAGATTAATGACAATATGATTAATATAATAACAGGAATACTAGATATTAATCAAATCAAAAAAATAGCTAAAAAGAAAAATGCTACTATTACAGAATATATTACTTCAGTTTTACTATTAAATTTACAAGAATTATCTAATAATACAAAAAAAGAAATAAAGATATCTATTCCAATCAATCTAAGAAATCTATATGATACAAAAACATTAAGAAATTTTTCTTCTTATGTTAATGTTGGTATAACAAATGAAAAAAACTATACTTTAAAAGAAGTTATTTCTATTGTTAAAAATCAATTAAAAGAAAAAACAAAAGAAGAAGTTATAAATGCCAAAATAACAGGTAATGTTAATTTAATGAAAAACTATTTTATAAGAAGAATTCCAATGTTTATAAAAAAACATATTATGTCATATATAGAATCAGTTATGGGAGATGGTTATATTACTACTACCCTTTCTAATCTTGGAAATATTGAACTTCCTACTAATATGAAAAAATATGTTACTGATATGAATTTTATTCTTGGCAAATCAAGAGGAAAATCAACAGCTATTACTATGATTGGATATAATAATAAACTATATATTACATTTTCTAGAAATATTGAAGAAAGTGAATTTGAAAGACTATTCTTTACTACTCTATCTAAAGAAGGAATAGATGTCTTAATAGAAAGTAACAGGTGATATTATGTACTGTAAAAAATGTAATGTGAGATTAAAAGAGTATTTAAAAGAATGCCCACTATGTCATAATAAAGTAGAGAATATAAGTGAAGAATCCAATCCATATAATTCATATGTTGAAAAATTTTCAAGAAAAGTTAATATTAAGTATTTTTCAAAACTAATTATGAAATTTTTATTACTAATTTCATTTATAACATTATTACTAAATATAATAATTAATAAAACAGTTAATTGGTCTTTATATGCAATTACATCAAGTTTTTATATTTGTTCATGTTACTCTTATATTATTTTAGAAGATAAGAAAAATGCTTTTATAATTAATGTGTTTGCATTAGAAATGCTACTCTTAATAATATCTTATTTAACAAATACTCTAAGTTGGTTTATTTATTTAGTTGGTCCAATAATATTAATGGTATTATATTTTGTATTATTAAACATATATCTATCAAATTATAAAAACATGTTAAGGAATTTTTCAATTGTTCTAATGTATATTGCATTAATATTATTCTTATTAGATGGTTTAATACATTTATATAAAATTGATATATTTACTACTAGTTGGTCAATTTATTCAAATATTCCAATACTAATAATAAGTCTATTATTATTTATATTATCATTTAATAAAAAAATACAAAATGAATTTGAAAAAAGATTTTTCATATAAAAACAGTAATTATAAATTACTGTTTTATTTTGGATCATTTATATTCTTATATGCTATTAATGTGTTTTTCATAAGCATACAAACTGTCATTGGACCAACACCGCCAGGTACTGGAGTAATATATGAAGCAACATCCATAACGTCTGGGTTAACATCTCCATATATTTTCTTTTCTATTCTAGTAATACCAACATCTATTACTACTACACCCTCTTTTACCATAGATTTATCTATTAAATACTTTTTACCAGTTGCAACTATTAGTACGTCAGCTTCTTTTGTATATTTTTTCAAATCTTTTGTTTTAGAATGGCATATTGTTACAGTAGCATTTCTTTTTAAACATTCTAACATTATTGGCTTTCCTACAAGATTACTTCTTCCTACTATAACTACATGTTTACCTTCTAAATTGATTTTATAATAATCAAATAACTCTATTATACCTTTAGGTGTACATGGAACTAAGTACTCTTCTCCCATTAAAAGTCTTCCTTGTGATACTTCTGTTAATCCATCAACATCTTTAATTGGGCTTATAGTATTAATAATCTTTTTAACATCAAAACCATCTGGTAAAGGAAGTTGTAATATTATTCCACTTACTGTTTTATCTTTGTTTAGCTCTTTTATCTTTCTAATCACTACATCTTCTTTAACACATGAAGCATAATCAAAATGCATCATACTAATACCAACATATTCACAAGCTTTTCTTTTATTCTCTACATATATTTTACTTGCTTCATCATCACCTATTGTTATTACTGCAAGAATAGGAGTTAAATGATATTGATCAGCATCTGCTTTTACTTCATCCTTAATTTTAGAACTAAGTAATTTTCCATCTAATATTTCCATTAATTATCACCTTCAAAATAATAAACAAATTTTATTGAATCAATAACTACATCTGTAATTGGATGATCATTTTTATCAGTTTTAACCTTTGATATATCATCAATAATATTTAAACCATTTATCACTTTACCAAAAGCAGCATATGAGCCATCTAAATGAGTTGAATCAGATTGTACAATAAAGAATTGACTAGAAGCAGAATTTAAACTCTCACTTGTTTCTGGACTTAACACAACTCTTGCCATAGAAAGAACTCCCTTTTTATGAGATAAATTATTTTCTACTCCATTAAGATTGAACTCCCCCTTAATTTTATCTGAACTTCCTCCACTTCCTGTGCCTGTTGGATCTCCTGTTTGAATCATAAAATTACTAATAACTCTATGAAATGTTAATCCATCATAAAACTTACTACTTACTAATTTTTTAAAATTTTTAACTGTAATTGGCGCTATATCAGGATATAATTCTGCTAACATTGCTCCATAATTTTTAACTATAATTAAAACTAAATCTGTCGCTTTTTCACTTTCAACTAAACTAACATCTTCAATGCTATAAATTGTTTTACCATCTTGATTTCTAATAGAATAATTATATTCTTCACTTCCAGAATTAATAATAATAACCCAAATAATAAATGCTAATACTAATACTAAAAAAGTATATAAAATAATTTTATTTTTTTTCATAAATCAATCACCAATACCTATTTTATCATAAAGTTAAATTAATTACCAATTTTTAGAATTTTAAAAAAGCACTAGTTTATAACTAGTACTTTTTATTATTTAATTATTATAAGTATAATACTTTCCAGTACATGTACAACCAGTATGATTACTATCATTTTTTTCACATCGTTTTGATTCATCTGTATAATATTTTCCACTACAACCACATGATGAATGATATGCAGCATTACTAGTATAACAAGTATTATAAGATGTTGATTGCTGACATTTATAAGTTATTTTTGTATATCCGGAATCTTTAGCTCTACATTCTGTTTTTCTATTTCCAACATCATTAGAATTTGTGCAACTACCAGGTGAGGTTCTACAATTAGGATCATCTATTGATAAGATTTGAACAAATGAATAAGAGTATGAAGCATATGTTCCACTTGCACTACAACCAGTATGGTAACAATCAGTTCTAGTACATTCATGAGAAACAGATGCTGTATATGTTCCATCAACGTCACATTCTGAATGATTGCAATCTGCAATTCCACATTGATGTGATTTTCTACATTGAGTACTTGCTGTTGCTCCAGTTGATTCTGTTTCAGGATAAGATGTAGGACAAGCTGTCCTTCCTCCTGTTGAACCATAACTAATATCTGAAGTTCCTGGGCAAAATCCATCCTGCGCACAAGGTACTGCATTACTATTTTTAGTTGCAACATATTTTCCACTTAATTTTGATTTTGGTATATAACAATCTGTTGCTTCATCTGATTTTGCAGCACTACCTGTATACTCAGATTTTAGTGTTGAACATGCTGTTTGACTACTACTTCCTGCTAAACAATAATTTCCAGCTGTACAATCTTTTATTCCTCCTGTTTGTCCATAATATACAACTGCATCTCCTGGACAATAGCTTCCTGCTGGACATTGTATTGAATTGTTATTTGCATTTTTTACATATTTTCCACTCAATGTAGTTTTTGGTATATAACAATCTGTTGCTTCATCTGATTTTGCAGCACTACCTGTATACTCAGATTTTAGTGTTGAACATGCTGTTTGACTACTACTTCCTGCTAAACAATAATTTCCAGCTGTACAATCTTTTATTCCTCCTGTTTGTCCATAATATACAACTGCATCTCCTGGACAATAGCTTCCTGCTGGACATTGTATTGAATTGTTATTTGCATTTTTTACATATTTTCCACTCAATGTAGTTTTTGGTATATAACAATCTGTTGCTTCATCTGATTTTGCAGCACTACCTGTATAC
>CAMKMS010000027.1 GCA_946413985.1 uncultured Mycoplasmatota bacterium | reverse complement strand
ACTATACTTACTACTAATTCTATTAATGTAAATCCTTTTTTATTATTCATATTCTCCACCTACTATATACGTAGTAATTTTACCATAAAAAGTGCAATAAAAAAAGAGTCATTTGACTCTTACATAAATAACTTCATAGTTCTAATCATTTGTGCAGTATAACCCACTTCATTATCATACCATGCTACTACTTTTACTAGTTGTTTTCCATCACTCTCAACAACACTAGTTAATAAGCCATCAACAAGTGCTCCACACTCTTCACCAATGATATCAGAACTTACAATTGGATCATCTGTATATTTTAAAGTTTTACTTTGAGAAGATTTAAACATATTATTTATTTTTTCTTTAGTAACATTCTTTTCTAATTCTAAAGTTACATCAACTATACTTCCATCTCCTACTGGTACTCTAAATGCAACACCGTCCATTTTTCCATTTAAATGTGGAATTACTTTTCCAATTTGAGAAGCTGCTCCTGTTGTAGTTGGAACAATATTTAAAGATGCTGCACGTCCACGTCTAGACATAATTCCTTTTTTATGAGGAATATCTAATGTTTCTTGATCATTTGTCATAGCGTGTACTGTAGTCATAAATCCTTTTACTACATTAAACTTATCATCTATTAGTTTAACTACAGGTGCAAGACAGTTAGTAGTACAACTAGCAGCACTTATAACCTTATCATCTTTTGATAATATTTCATGGTTTACTCCATAAACTATAGTTTTAGCTTCATCTTTAGCTGGAGCACTAATTATAACATGTTTTGCACCAGCATCAAGGTGTGCTTGACATTTTTCTACTGAAGTAAATACTCCAGTACATTCAAGTACTACATCAACACCTAATTTTTTCCATGGTAATTTTGATGGATCAGCTTCAGCAAATACTTTTATTCTCTTATTCTTTACTATCATTTCATCTTCATCAAAACTTATTGGATAATACACTGTTCTATGAACTGAATCATATTTATAAAGATATGCTAGTTGATGTGGATCAGTTAAATCATTGATTGCAACAACCTCAATATCTTTATCATCTTGTAATAATCTAAGTGCAGTTCTACCTATTCTACCAAAACCATTAATTGCTATTTTTAACATATATATTCCTCCTATTCAAAATAACTATTACCTATAAATTCCCTTAAAACACTCTTCTCAGGCACAAGTTCACTTGGTATATTAATAAAACACTTCATAAATTTTAAAATTCTTACAGCTTCTTCATAAAATTCAGATTCCCTACTAATTGAATATAATAATGGTACAGCATATGTTCTTAGTACTCCAACTTCATAAGCTAAAGATGTGTTAATAACAATATCTGCTTCCCTTTGATATGGATAAACATAAGTTTCTTCACTATGTCTCATACCCATCCAATTAGTAAGTGTTTGTTCTGCTGAATAACCTCTATGATTATAATCACGAACCATACGTCTTATTAATCTTAAATCAGTTGTTTTTATATGATTATGTCTATCTAATGCCACTGGCATAAATGGACTAATATATAATTTTAATTTATTCTTTTTATCAATAGCTGAATTCATTTTTTCACTAATAGCATGTAATCCTTCAACTACTAATATTTGATTCTTTAATAGTTTAACTGGTTTTCTTTTATATTCTTTTTTACCAGTTATAAAATTAAATGTTGGTATTACTACTTCTTTTCCATCAAGTAAATCTCTTATTTGTGAATTAAATAGTTTTATATCAAGAGCATCAATTATTTCAAATTCATAACTTCCATCTGCTTTTCTTGGACTATCTTCTCTTTCAACAAAATAATCATCAGTTGATAATACTAATGTATCAAGACCAAATGAATTTAAAAATAATGCTAATTTTTTAGATGTTGTTGTTTTACCACTAGATGATGGACCAGAAATAAAGATTGCTCTTATATTTCTATCTTTATTAATCATCTGTGCTATATTATTTAAATTCTCATCATATAATATTTCATTTATTTGAATAAAATCTCTTATTTTAGAATCTACTATTAATTTATTTAAATCTCCTGCATATTTAACTCCAATACTTTTAAGCCTATCTTCATATGCTTGAAAAGAAGCTAGTACTTTTGGTGCTGGATTATATTTAGGAACAACTCCATTAATAGGATAAGCTAAAACTATTCCATTAGGTTTTAATAATTTTAAATCAAACTTTTTAAGTATTCCAGTAGATGCAGGTAATATATCATAGAAATAATTATATTCACCATCTAACTCATACATAGTAAATGAATCATTTGTCTTATATGTATAATTTAATGCTTTCTCATATTCACCATTATCTAAAACATATTCAAGTACATCATCTTTAGATACATTAATAGCATTAATAGCCATATCACTATCAATTATTTCAGTCATTCTTTTTTTAATTAATCCTATTAAACTTTTTTCTACTTTATCATACCCTTCTATAGTTGTATAAAGACCTTTATCTAATGAATGTTTTATATTAATAACAGTCTTTGGTCCTAAAACATCTTTAATAGCTTTAATATAAACATATTTTAAACCAGCCATATATATTTTAGATCCATTTCTATCATTCATATTAATAAAACTAACTTTAGAATCTTCAATTAATTCATAATCAGCATGAACAGCAGCTCCATTAATTCTAAGAGCTATTACTTCATCATTACCAACTAAATCAAATAAATCTCTAACTTTAGTTCCATACACCACATCAAAACTTCTACCATCTTCGAAACTAATTTTTAGATTACCATTCATATCACACACCCTATCCCTCTAGTCTAATTATATTATAACAATAATATTTTTATTTGTGAACAATTTCGCCATTTAAAAAGACTTACTTTACAAGTAAATCTTTTAAAGTTCTGTACTAACTTCATTAACTACAAGTTTAACTGTATCAAATGATATTTTTTTATTTATTTTTCTAATTGGGTAACTTACTTTAATATAATTAGTTTGATAAGGCATTAAATTATATGATTCAACATTTTTTATAGCAACTATATTATTATTCTTGTAGAAAAATAGTAAGCCATATACAGTAGTTGTTCTAATACCTGTATTATTAAAACTTACTACTATTTCTTTTCCATTATCATTAAATCCTGATTTTATTTCTCTTTTAATTGAATTATAATCATCCAATTTATCATTTAGAATATCTACTTTATAACTATAATAATCAAAAGAAGACTCTTCTAAATCTTGAACTGCTACTACATATGCACTACTATTACTTCCTACTCTAACAATTACTTCTTTATTAAATAATTTAACTTTAGATTTATCATATACTTCAAAAGAATAATGTAAATAAAGAGGTCTATTATTATTATTTTTTGCTTCTAAAATAATAGTTTTATCATTAAATTCCCCATTAAAGAAAGCAACTTTTTTAGTAACAATATTATCTAATAAATTTATCTTTTCTTGTTCTTCTTTTATTTTAGTATTATCTACTTTATTTTCATTATTGTTTTTTTCTTCCTCTTTTTCACACCCACCTAATAATAGAATAACTATTAATACTATACTAAATAATTTTAAAATCCTTTTCATTCTTTATTCCTCTCATATTCATTAATCATTTCTTTTATTTTTCTAAATCTATGATTTATACAACTCTTAGTAATTGGTATTTCTGTTTCACTACTTATTATTTCTGCTAGCTCACCCATTGAACTTTCAGGATATTTTTCTTTATAAATACATATATTTTTAATTTTATCATCTAGAAGATCAAAATCTATTATTTCTTTTAATCTACTAATTAATTCTAATTGTTCACGTGATGCGTTAATACTTTTATCAACATTAGCTTGTTCACAATTATTAAGTCTATTAGTCATATTTTTATGATCTCTATATATTCTTATATCTTCATAATAGAAAAGTGATGTAGTAGCATTAATCATTTTAATAAAATCACTAATCTTTTCACTTTCTTTAATATATACCATATAGTTTTTATCTCTTTTAATTACTTTACTGTTAAAAGAAAGTTCATTTAATAAATCATTAACAAATAATGCTGTATCATAATTTGATATAACAAATTCAGCATGATATCTACTTGTTTTAGGATCATTTATACTTCCACATATCTCAAATATTCCTCTTAAATATGCTTGTTTATCTTTTAAGTCATCAACCAAATAAGTACTAGGTACATATATTCTTTTACCATCTTTAGTTATTGATAAATCTTCTAATATTAAATCAACTTTATCACTAACGCTTAATAATACTAGTTTATTTTTTCTAAGAGTATTTATTTCACTAGTATCCATTTCTATATTAACATGATAAGTTTCTTTTATTAATTTATATATTCTTCTTGCTATACTGATGTTTTCTGTATATATTTCAAATCTATTATCAAATATTCTTATACCAATATTAAGTATAGCAGAAAGCTCACTCATTTTTTCTGATTCATCATATTCAATATTACTAATTTCGTTTTTAATATTTGATGTAAATGACATATATTTCACCTCTTTAATTATATGTTATTTAAAATTAATCTTCAAGAAAAAACCACTTCATATGAAGTGATTTAATTACCATCTAGTAGTAAATCTATAACCAAGTGCTGGGAAATGAACATAATTTCTTGGATTATAATATGTAGTTCCTTCCCATCCTTTCATTACGCCAAAATGAAGATGTGCTCCAGTTGAACAATGCTCATAGCTTTCATTTCCTCCAACTGTTCCAATTATTGTATTAGCTGTAACTATATCTCCAACTTTAACCTTAATAGAATGTAAATGCATATATAATGTTCTTAATTTCTTTCCGTCTATTGTATGTTGAACATATACAATATTTCCACCACAATATGCTTTCTTTACTATTTTATTAACCTTTCCAGCAGCAGATGCATATACATTTGTTCCAACAGGATTTCCACCAATATCTACTCCATTATGCATTCTCCATCTACCATTATCCCAAGGGTCATACATACCATAGTTACTAGTCATACGTCCACTTTTTAAAGGACGAACAAGTTCACCAGCAGGTGGTACATCAACACATTTAGTTATTTCAAGATTTTCATCGCATTTATTTCTTTTATATACTTTTTCATATTCAGCTATTTCAACTTTTCTTGCTTTAATATCAGCTTTTATATCTTTTTGGTTTTTATCAAGATCATTCATATCAAGACCATATTTTTTTAATATTCTTTCAAGATCATCTATTGATTTTTCTGCTGAATTTATTTCTTGTTTTAATTTAACTTGAAGTACTTTATTATCTTCAATCATTTTATACATATCATTAATTAAGCCATTATTGTATTCAGTTAATTGCTCAACTACTGCACTTCTATATATAAAATCAGAAAATGATTTAGCTTGAAATACATATTCAAGATAAATATTATCATTACTAGATATTTGTAAAAATGATAAAAGATTTTCTATTTCTTTTTTCTTATCATTAATTTTACTTTCTAACTCTTTTACTTCTAATTTTGCTGCTTCAACTTTTGTTTCTTTAGAATTTATTTGACTAGCAAGAGCTCCTACTTCTTTATTAGCGGAATCTATTTTCTTTTGTTTTGCTTTTTGTTCAGCTATTAATTCAGCTTGTCTTGCTTCATCATGAGCAAGTTCTTCTCTTAATTGCTTTAGAGATTTTGCTTCTATATTATAAATCATAAAGAAAGAACAAAATATGAATAAAAATATTTTACTAAATCTCTTCATCATACTTTCAAATACTTCCTTACTGCTCTAAAGCTACCAAAAGCACCAACTACTATTCCAATTACAACTAAAGAAACCATAACTATATATATAATTGAAGATGGTTTAATTAATTTAATTATATCTGTAAATACTTTCCCACCTAATCTTTTATACATATAATCATATCCAAAACAACAAAGACATACAGGAATAATTGATCCTAAAAAGCCAATAATAATTCCTTCAAAGAAGAAAGGTTGTCTAATAAATGCATTACTAGCTCCAACTAATCTTCTTATTTCTATTTCTCTCTTTCTTGATTGAATTGTTATTTTAATTGTATTACTAATTAAGAATGCAGTAACTACTACAAGAGCAATAACTGCTATATAAGTAATTTTTTTAACTAAATCAAATATTTTAACTAATTCTTCTACAGAACCTTCTCCATATTTAACAAGACTAACTTTTTCAATTTGTTCAATTTCACTAGCAGTATTACCTATATTATTAATATCAACTACTTTTACTAAGAATGAATCTTGTAATGGATTATTACTTTCATCATATTCAGAAAGAATAGTTTTAAATACATCACTTTCTTTTTCCATACTAGCTTTAACATCTTCTTTAGAATTAAATGCTATACTTTTAACATTATCAAGATTCTCAATTTTTTCTTTTATTTTGTCTATTTCTTCATCAGTTACTTTTCTTTCTAAAAATACAACTATAGTCATATCTTTTTCTATTTCAGCAGTAAAATTATTAACATTAAGAGTTATAAACATACTAAGTCCAACTAATATTAATGTAATTGTAATACAAATAATACTAGCAATAGATAATGAAAAATTTCTAAATACACCTTTAAAGGATTCTATAAAATTACTTTTTAATATTCTAAATGGCTTCATTTTTATATTTTCCTTTCATTGTATCACTAACTACTAAACCTTTTTCAATAACAACAACTCTTTTTTTCATTTTGTTAACTATTTTTTCATCATGAGTAGCCATTATTATAGTAGTTCCTAAATTATTATTAATGCTTTCAATTACTTTCATTATTTCCATTGATGTCTTTGGATCAAGGTTACCTGTTGGTTCATCACATATTAATACTTTAGGATCATTTACAATAGCACGTGCTATAGAAACTCTTTGTTGTTCTCCACCAGATAACTCATCTGGAAAACTTCTAATTTTATCCTTTAAGCCAACAAGTTCAAGAGCAGTTAATGTTCTTTTTCTAACTTCATTTTTCTTAAGACCATATATTTCAAGCGCAAATGCAACATTTTCATATACAGTCATTTTTGGAAGTAATTTATAATCTTGGAAAACTATTCCTAATTTTCTTCTTAATTTATAAACTTTTCCATTTCTAAGTCTTGCAACATTAATACCTCCAACATACACTTCTCCACTTGTTGGACGTTCTTGTCTATATAATAATTTTATAATAGTTGATTTACCACTAGCAGTTTCACCAATAATAAATACAAATTCACCTTTTGATATCTCTAAATTAACATCACATAATGCAGAAACACCATTTGGATATCTTTTATAAACATTTCTAAATTCTATTAACTGCATAATACCTCCTAATCATTTTCCATATCAAGTCTTCTTTTTTTAGTTCCTCCAAGCACTTCATAACAATCCCCTACTACTATAAAAGCATCTGGATCTATTTCTTTAATTGCACTTTTTAATAATGAGTACTTATCAGTGGGAACTACACACATAAGTATTTTCTTTCTTTTATGAGTAAAAGCTCCATGACTATCAAGCTCAGTAACTCCACTTTCAATTACTTTTAAAATAAAATCTTTTACTTCTTCTTCACAACTTGTGTGAATATAAAATATTTTTGATTCACTTATTCCAATCATCATTTTATCAACAAGATATGTTGAAATATATATAATTATGATTGAATACATAATTGAAGTGTATCCAAATGCTATACCACCACCAAATACTACTACAATTGCAATGTATCTAAGTAATTTACCAATTGGTCTTTTAATATACTTTTGTAATACTAATGCTACTATACTATTACCACCTGTATTAAATCCAGTTTTATATACAAGTGCTTCTCCAAATCCACCTACTACTCCAGCAGCAAGTACATATAGTAAAACATTATCAAATGAAAAATTAATTAAAGCTGGAATATCTTTTGTTAAATATACAAATATAGTATATGTAATAGCACCAATAATACTCATTAATGACTTTTTACCTCCAAGAGTAAAAAGCATTATAAATATTAATATAGCATTTCCAATTAATATTGTATATCTTGGTTCAACACTTGGAAAAAAATGGTTAATAACAATTGAAGCACCACCAAGTCCACCATCTACGAAATTATTTGGAACTGAAAATAAATTATATGATAAAGCTGAAATTAAACAACCTAAGACAAACATAACTGCCTTGGCCATTGCATCTTTCTTTAAAACTACACCTGTTATCAATTTAGTATCTCTTCTTCTAAATAACCTCATTTTAATCTTCTCCACTATATATTATATCAAACATATTTGCATATTTCTATATTTAAGAATGTTAATTGTAAAAAATGTAAATTAAAAAAAGACTATTATTATAGTCTTAAATATGATTCCAAAAAGCCACTTATTTCGCCATCTAGTACTCTATCAACACTGCTTGTTTCATAATTTGTTCTTGTATCTTTAACAAGAGTATATGGGCACATCACGTAACTTCGAATCGCACTACCAAAGTTAACATCCATAACATCGCCTTTTAATTCTTTAACTTTATCTTTAAACTTTTCTTCTTGCATTATATATAATTTAGTTCTAAGCATATCCATACAACGTTCTTTATTTTGAAGTTGACTTCTTTCTACTTGAGAAGAAACAACTATTCCAGTAGGTATATGTGTTATTCTAACAGCTGAATCACTAGTATTAACACTTTGACCACCTGCTCCACTTGAATGAAAAACATCTATTTTTAAATCACTTTCTTTAATATCTACTTCAATATTTTTACTTATTTCTGGAGTAACAAGTACAGATGCAAAAGAAGTATGACGTCTTTTATTACTATCAAATGGACTAATTCTAACAAGTCTATGAACACCAGTTTCTCCTTTTAAATATCCAAATGGATAATAACCTTTAACAAGCAAAGTGCATCCCTTAATACCTACTTCTTCACCCTCGCTTTTACTTATTATTTCATATTTATAATTATTTTTTTCAAAAAATCTAGTATACATTCTAAGTATCATGTTAGCCCAATCATTACTTTCAGTTCCCCCTGCTCCAGAGTGTATTTCAATATATGCATTAGCGCTATCAAATTCACCACTTAAAAACGTAGATAAATTAAGATTGTCTATATCATGCTCTATTTTTTCAACTTCTAATATAATATCATTTTTATCTTCTTCGCTTAATTCTAGTTCGCACATCTCTTTTAATGTATTAACACTATCACTAATACTAGAATAACTATCTACTATTTTTCTTAAATTCTTACTTTCACTTATTACTAAAGAAGTATCATCCCCACTCCAAAAATCACTTTTGCTCATTTCTTCTTCAAGCTCTTTAATTCTTTTCTTTTTACCTTCAATATCTAAAGCTGTTTTTAAAGAACTAAGTGAAATATTAAATTCATCTAATTTTTTTAATATATCTTTTGTTTCCATAAATACATTATATCAAAAACAAAATAAAAAAAATATCGAAAACTAATAATAACTATGTTATAATAGTAATAGAATTAATGAAATAGGAGGATTAATAATGGACAATGGAAAAATGAGAGGAATTATCTCTTATCTATTTGGATGGTTAGGAGGACTTATTGTTCTAGTAGCATTTAAGGATAATGACAGAAAAACAACTATTCATGCCTGCCAATCAATTACTGCTAGTGTTGCTGTTTTTATTCTAAACTTTGCACTTGGATTTATTGAAGGATTATTCAGTATTCACATCCCATTTGTTGGTACTGTATTATGGGCATTACAAATTGTAGTATTAGTTATGGGAATTGTTAAAGTAGTAAATAATGATGCACCTGAAATTCCAGTTATTGGAGATATAGCTAAATCAATTTTTGCTAAAAAAATTGCTGCTGCTCCTGAAACAGTAGAAACTAAAAAAGAAGAACCTAAAGCTGAAGATAAAACTGAATAAAAAAAAAGAATGATTAGTTATTAATCATTCTTTTTTACATCGTCATACCTTTTTCAAAGGGTATGTTTTTTTTGATTTCTTTTGTATTTGTATTTTGTCTTAGTTCTTTTAATTTTGATTTATCAACAAACTTTTCTAATACTTCCATATCTGCAATATCTTTTGGTCTTCTTAGTGTTCCTTTTAAATTATACACTTCTTCAATACTACATGATTTTATTAAAACGCCACCATATTTAAACTCATCTTCAAATCTTAATCTAGTTCCAAGTGGAGAATAATTTCTTTCAAGTCTATCCACTATTACTTCACCATTATTTTCTCTTTGTAAATATTCAGTAGTTGTAATTGAATTATCTTTATTACGTACAAAAGTGAAAAATCCAATATGAAAATCATTATATGGACTTTGTGCTATTACTTGATGTGGAGGTGTATTTGTTTTCATTTCATGAAATTCATCTAAATCTGGGAATCTATAATCATTAAATATATATCCTGCATTCTCCATTATAGTTTTAACTGATTCTAAATCATCTTCATTAACCATAAAATCTAAATCATCATGATATCTAGAAAGTGGAACACTACACGCTAAATAGCAAGGAAGAGCTCCAACTGCCACATAATCTATTGCTTCATCATTAAATAATGAAGCAATTTGTTTTAATGAACTACATACAATTTTATGATTATCATTAATAGTCATACTATCTTTCTTATTCATAAACTTTTTATATAGTTCTTTTTTCATATAATCAGTATTTGGAATAAGAGTTGGATTAATATTTCTAATTAAATTCAAAAAATAATCATATAGTTCAGAATCATTTTTAAAATTATTATAAATAAACATTGAAAGATCTTTAATAACTTCTTTATCAGACATACTTTCATATTCATGTATACGTTTTACAGCACTAGCTCTATCAATTTCAATTACTCTTGATAAAGCATCTAAAATACTAATTATTTGACTACTTCTAATATTATCCATAATTAACTCCTATCTTCCTAATTAATTATATCATATTTTTTAATTATTTCATTTATTTTATTTTTAAATTCTCTATAATTTTTAGGAAAAGAATTACTACCATTTGCATATATTTTAATATCATTAATTTTTAAGTCTAAAGTAAACATTTCACCATCAGATACTCTATTATCTGCTTTATCAAATCCATCCCAAGTATTTACACGATTACTTACAATAGCATTCTTTATTTTACTAATATCTTCATTATCAAGATCAGTTTCAAATAACACTTCATCTTCATATCCAAGAGACTTTAAACTTTTCTCTACTTCATTAATAGTAAATATATAATAGTAAGAACTTCTCATATTAGAAAATCTAAACATTAAAACTATATTATTTGAATTTAGTATTTCTTCATCACTAATCTTAACTTTTTCTTTTTTTAATAAATAAAAACCAATAGACATAACTATTAATAAAAAAATAAATATTAAATAGTACTTCTTCATATATTTATCACCTAAAAATATTATATCATAAAAGTAAAGTATTGCCTTTTATATTAATAAATATATTATTTTTTGATATAATTAAAAAAGGAAGTGATTATATGGATAATAATACAAAAGCATTTGAACTAAGAAATAAATATAATGAATTTAAATATAAAAAATATATGATTAGTCTAGATGATGATAATATTTATTTAACATATAATTTTGAAATTACTAATCTTTATGAATTTAATCCTACAATCACTATAAAGAAAAAAAACTATATAAAAGAAAAAATATTAGATAATAAAGTACTACAAAACTTAGTATTTAATTTAGGTATTGTTGAAGCTATTTCTTATTGGAAAAGTACTTTCTCAAAAAATTTTATTATTGAATGTGGATATTTAAATGAAGAACAAAAGAGTTTCTTTAAAAAATTATTTTATAATGGACTTGGAGAATTAAGATATAGAAATAATATTGAAATAGAATATGATGATTTTATTAATATTACTACTACAGGAAATAAAATAGAACTTGTAAAAGAATATGAAAATTATACAGACTATATATTCCCTATTGGTGGTGGAAAAGATAGTAATGTCACTATTGAATTATTAAATAGAAGACCTGATAACTTATGTTTTATTGTAAATCCAAAAGAGGTTACACTAGAATGTGCCCATGCTAGTGGATTTGATTATGAACATATAATTGAAGTAGAAAGAATAATTGATAAGAATCTTCTTGATTTAAATTCAAAAGGATTTATTAATGGTCATACTCCTTTTTCTGCTATGATATCATTTTTAAGTACATTAATTGGATACCTAACACATAAAAAATATATTGCATTATCTAATGAAAATTCAGCAAATGAATCAAATATTAATGGTAGAAATATTAATCATCAATATTCAAAAAGTATAGAATATGAAAATGATTTTAGATTATATTCAAGTAATTATTTATATGTAAATACTGAATACTTTAGTTTTTTAAGACCAATAAGTGAATATCAAATAGCGTATCTTTTTTCGAAATTTGATAAATACCATAGTATATTTAAAAGTTGTAATGAAGGAAGTAAAAAAGAACCTTGGGTTTGGTGTAATAATTGTGCTAAATGTTTATTTGTTTTTATAATACTTTCACCTTTCTTGTATAAAGATAAATTAGTAAATATATTTAAAGAAGATTTATTTGAAAAAGAAGAACTTCTACAATTATTTATAGATTTAACTGGTCATGGTAATTTAAAGCCATTTGATTGCGTTGGTACATTTTATGAAAATAGATATGCTGTTAGTAAAACAATAGAATCCTTAAAAGGAGAACAACTTCCATATTTATTAAAATATTATAAAGAACACTTCACTCTTGAAGATACAAGTGTTGATTTACTTAAAGAATGGTATAAAGATAATAATTTAAATGATGAACAAGAGAAAATATTAAAGGAATGGTTTAAATGATAAATGATATAATTAACAACTTAAAGAATAAAAAAATAGTTATATTAGGCTTTGGACGTGAAGGAATAGCTACATATAAACTAATTAGAAGACACTTACCAAACAAAGAAATATATATTAGAGATAAAAATGAAAATATTAAAAACAATGAATTAATTAAAAATGATAATAATATTATTTTAGAACTAGGAGATAATTATTTAGATAATCTTGATAAATTTGATTTAATATTAAAATCTCCAGGAATAGCTTTTAATACAATTGATATTAGTAGTTTTAAAGATAAAATAACTTCTGAACTAGAATTACTATTAAAGTTTTATAAAGGTAAAATAATAGCTATTACAGGAACAAAAGGAAAAAGTACAACTAGTTCATTAATATATCAAATGATTAAAGATAATGGCTATAAAGTACTTCTAGCTGGTAATATTGGTACTGCTGTATTTGAATATATAGATGAACTTGAAAGTCTTGACTATTTAGTATTAGAACTTGGATGTCATCAATTAGAATTTGTGACACATTCACCAAACTATTCAATACTATTAAATATATTTGAAGAACATCTAGATCATTATAGAAGTTATGATGGTTATATAGAAGCAAAATGTAATATATTTACTCATCAAAATAAAAATGATTATTTTATATATAATTATGATAATGAAATAATAGTAAATAAAGTAAATAAATATAAACCAGTATCTAATATGTATTCTATTTCATTTAATGGAAATGAGGATGCAACAACATATTTAAAAGATGAAAAAATATATTATAACAACGAAGAAATATATGACATAAATGATGAAAGAAAACTACTTGGTATGCATAATGTAAATAATATAATGTTTGTTTTAACACTTGCTGAAATATTAAAATTAGATATGAAAAAAACAGTAAAAACAATTAATACATTTAATTCACTTCCTCATAGAATAGAATATGTTGGTGAATTTAATGGAATTACATATTATAATGATTCAATATCAACTATTCCAGAAGCTTGTATGAATGCATTAAAATCATTAAAAGTAAATACACTTATACTTGGAGGATTAAATAGAGGAATAGATTATAGTGAATTAATTAGCTTTATCAATAATTATAATTTAGATAATCTAATATGTATTCCAGATACAGGTAGTATAATTGCTGAATGTATAACTAATAAAAATACAAAAGTATATTTAGAAAATGATTTATTAAATGCTATTAATAGAGCAAAAGAAGTAACTAAAAAAGGTGGGATTTGTTTATTATCACCAGCTGCTGCTTCATATAATACATTTAAAAATTTTGAAGAACGTGGAGACTTCTTTAAAGAACATGTAAAAAGCAACAATTA
>CAMKMS010000026.1 GCA_946413985.1 uncultured Mycoplasmatota bacterium | reverse complement strand
GATGGAAAACTTTTAAGAGGTGTTACTCGTGGTAATGGCTTAATAGGTGAAGTAGTAACAGAAAATGTTAAACAATTTAAAAATATTCCATATACTATTCCTTTTAAAGGTGAACTTGTACTTCGTGGAGAAGCTATTATTAAATATAGTGATTTTGAAAAAATGAATAATTTTATGGACGATGATGATAGCCAATATAAAAATCCTAGAAACTTGTGTAGTGGTTCAGTTAGACAATTAGATCCAAAAGTAACATCAGAAAGAAATGTTAATTGTATTATTTTTGCTCTTATTTCTAAAGAAGGGGAACTTCCTAATTCAAAAGATGAACAATTTAAATGGTTAGAGTCACTTGGATTTGAATGTGTTGAAAGAATTCATGTAAATAAAGATAATATGTATGATTCTGTTATGTATTTTAAAGAAAAAATAAAAGATTTTGATATACCGAGTGACGGACTTGTTCTTACTTTTGATGATTCAAAATATGGTGCTTCTTTAGGAATGACAGCAAAGTATCCAAGACATTCAATAGCATTCAAATGGAAAGATGAAACTGTTGAGACAATTCTTATTTCAATTGATTGGAGTGCATCTCGTACAGGTTTAATTAATCCAGTAGCTGTTTTTGAGCCAATAGAAATAGAAGGTACAATAGTTAGTCGTGCTAGTGTTCATAATATTTCAATTATGGAAAGGTTAAAGTTAGGACTTCATGATCATATTGAAGTATTTAAAGCTAATATGATTATTCCACAAATAGCTCGTGATATAGAAGAATCTAATAATTTTAGCATTCCTGCTTTTTGTCCTATATGCAATCATGAAACAACCATATTAGAAAATAATGGTGTTAAATATTTATATTGCTTAAATGATTACTGTCATGCTAAATTTATAAAAAAATTAGATTTATTTACAAGCCGTAATGCTATGAATATAGATGGAATAAGTGAGCAGATATTATCAAAGTTATTTAAAGAAAATATGATATATGATTATGCTGATATATATCATTTAGATAAATATAAAGAAGAAATTATTAATTTTGAAGGATTTGGTCTTAAATCATATGAAAATATGATTAGTAGTATTGAGAAATCTAGACATGTTAAAATAGCAAATTTTGTATATGCCTTAGGTATTCCAGAAATAGGTTTTTCTCGTGCTAAACTAATTTGTAAATATTATGATAATGATATAAATAAAATAAGACATGCAACTATAGAAGAATTAAGTTTAATTGATGGAGTTGGGGATGTAATTGCACAAAAGTTTGTGGAAACACTTAATAATCCTGATTTTAATTCTTCATTAGATAAATTGCTTGAAGAAGTAGAGTTTATTGATGTTAAAAATGAAAATACTACTTTAAAAGATATGGTATTTGTAATTACTGGAAGTCTTGAACATTTTTCTAATAGAGATGAATTAATTGAAACTATTGAAAATAATGGTGGTAAAGTTATTAGTGCAATATCTAGTAAAGTAACATATTTAATAAATAATGATGTAAATAGTACATCTACAAAAAATAAAAAAGCAAAAGAACTTGGTATTAAAATAATAAGTGAAAATGACTTAATGGAAATGTTAAATATACAATAATATGTTAAGTTAATATTAAATAATTTTAAATAATTTTAAAATATATTTTTTATGGTATAATTATAATAGGTGAAGTATATGAAAAATAATAAAGGATTTACATTAGTAGAATTACTTGCAGTAATAGCAATACTAGCAATATTAGTTATAATCACACTTCCAAATGTAGTGTCATTATTTAATGAAGCAAAAAAAGATGCTTTTTTAACAGAGTGTAAACAAATATTTAAGACAGCTCAAAATCAATGGATGAGTGATTCAATGTTTGAAACAAAAGATCAAGTATATAAAAGATGTAAAACATGTACTGGAAAATCTTTGAAAATGAGTGGAAGGCAAGAAATAGAATATTACATTAAGATAAATAAAGCAGGAAAAGTAGTAACTTTGCAAGCTTCAGATGGAACATATCAGTTTATATATAATGGAAATGATTTAAAAATAGAAGATATTATTTATGCTGATTCAGTTTCAAATTTAGCTGAAGATGAAGTAGTTGCTATTAACGATAGTGGAATAATATTTGAAAAATCATACTATGTTTCATCAACTGGTTCTGATTCAAATACTGGTAATGAACAAAATCCATTATTAACTATTTCAGAAGCTATTAATAAGCTTGGAAATAGAAATGGTGTTATATATATTACTTCTGATCTAAATTTAGAAGATTTAACTTATTATATACAAAGCAATGTTACATTAAAGAGTTCTGGAAGTACAAGACATACTATTAGTCTTATGAGTGGAACGGAATTTTCATCAGTACTTAGATTCGAAGAAATGGAAAATTCTAATGGAAAAGTTTTTATTCAAGATTTAATTGTAAATGGAGGGGGCGTTAGAGGAGTTCAAAGTAATGGTGTTGATTTAGAACTTAGTAATGTAGATATAAAAAATGGACATTTAAGTGAATATAGTGGTATTTGTCTTGGAGTATCAAGAGCTAATGTAGTTTTAAATAATACTAATTTTGATGATTGTAAGGGCGCTGTTGGTGGAGCAATGGAGCTAATTAATGTTACTATGACTATGAATGGTGGAAGTGTTAATAATTCAAGTGGTAATATGAATCAAGGATCTGCTATGAGTTTTAATAATACTAGAGCCACATTCAACAATACTACATTTGATGGTAACTATAGTAGTAATAAAGTTGCTTTAGCTTCTATTAATAGTAGTAGCAAAGTAGTATTTAATTCTGTAACAGCAACTAATACAACTTCTCGATTAGGTGGAATGACAGTTAGTGGAGAGTTAGAAATAAATAATTCAACATTTGATGGATTTGTAGAAAATACAGTTTATGGACAAGGAAGTGTAGTAATTGTTAATAGTGGTGGTAAATTAACTGTTAATAATTCAACATTTAGTAATAATGAAAGTAATCTTGGATCATTACGTTTCTCTAATAACAGCAATGTTAACATAAAAAATTCAACATTTACTGGTAATACAGCAAATTACGGTGGATCAATTGAAGTAAGTTCTGGAGCAAACGTTGTAATTACAGATACAACTTTTAGAAACAATACTGCAAATATGAGAACTGGTGGCTCTGGTGGAGCTATACTAACTGCTGGTACATTATCATTAAATAATTGCATTATAGAAAACAATGTAGCTGGTAAGGTTGTTACTACTTCAACTTCAAGAGGTGGAGGTATTAGTATTACCGATGGTGTTACTACTATTAATGGAGGAAGAATAATTAATAATACTGCTGATGTAGGAAGCGATGTTGATGTAGGAACAACTGGCTCACTTGTTAATAATGGTGCTAATATTGGCACATGTAATGGATGCTAGTTTTATAAAATATATTTAAATTAAGTAACTTTAATAGTTACTTTTTTTATAAATAAAAAAGATTATTATTATAATTTTTATGTTATAATAACAATAGGTGATGATATGAAAAGTAATAAAGGATTTACATTAGTAGAACTACTTGCGGTAATAGCAATACTAGCAATATTAGTATTAATTGCTCTTCCAAACACAATAGAAATGTTTAAAGAAGCAAAAAAGAATTCATTTTTAACTGAATGCAAGCAAATATATAAAACAGCTCAAAATCAATGGATGAGTGATTCAATGTTTGATACTAATGAACAAATATACTCAAGATGTGATTCATGTAGTGGTAAATCATTAAAATTATCAGGACGTAATCAAATTGACTATTATGTTAAAGTTAATAAAGCTGGAAAGATATCAGAATTTTATGTCACTGATAATACTTTTCAATATAAGTATAATGAAGGTAATCTTCTTATAACTGATATAACTGAAGCAGAAGAAATATCTAATATTCGAAATGAAGATAATATTCTTATAATATCAGGTAGTGGAGTTTATTTGGGCGAAATACCAAAGTTAATAACTGTACTAGAGCAAAAAGAAGAAGGAGTATTATCAGTTGGTGATGAAATATCAATTGCTAATAAAGAAGGTTTTTATGTAATAGAAAGTAATGAAAATCAAACAGTATTATTAGCTAAATATAACTTATATGTTGGTTACATTACTTCATTTTCAAATGAAATTGGTTATTCAATTGTAAGAAAAATTGAAAGTAATGAAAGTGGTTATGGATGGCAAAGCCAATTAACTACAACTGAAAAAACCGGAGTTGTAGCTTTCTCTGGAACAAATTATTGGCAATCAACAACTAATCCATATTATTTTAATGATCAATATCCAGATGCAAGAAATCAATCAGTATATAATCCTAATTTAAGAGGAGAATTGATACCTGAAGCCACGAAACCCTCTAGTCAAACTTTCTATAAAGCTAAAGAAAATGATTATGGTATAGCTTTATATGTTGAAGATTATATTTCTAAAGTAAGATCTCTTGGTGTCGATGTTATTGATGGTGGATTGTTAAGTAATAATCAAGCTTCAAGCTTAGGATGTTCTGGAAATTCAACATGTTCAAATTATAGTAATCCATGGTTAAAAAATACTAGCTTTTGGGTTGCATCTGTTGCTTGGGAGGGATCTGCTAATTATCAAAGCTGTATAAAGACTATAGGTAAAAATGGAGCTTATAGTTATACAGGATATAATGATGTATCTAATTATGGTGTTAGACCAACAATTACAGTTAATACTTCTGATATAGAGCAAAAAGATCATCAGTATTTTGAAAATAAGCCAGAAATTACTATTTATTAATTAATTTGACAAATAAGCTAAAATAGTGTATTATTCTTAATCAAAGGAAGTGAATATTATGAAATATGTAGTATTTAATAATCATAATAATCATCAAGTTCATGAAAATGAACATTCTTTGCATTGCAATAAATGACATTAATAAAAATATAATAAAAACATAAAGATTATATGGATGTCATATAATCTTTTTATTTTATAATAAAAATGATAAAATAGATAAGGAGATGAAAATAATGAAAACTGAACCAAAAACTCTTTCTGGATTTATGGAATTAATGCCTCAAGAACAATTATTATTTGATAATATTAAAAATACAATTATAGAAACATATAGAAGTTATGGTTTTTATCCTCTTGATACTCCAGTTATTGAGTATTCAGAAGTATTACTTGCAAAAGCAGGAGGAGAAACTGAAAAACAAATATACAGATTTAACAAAGGAGATAATGATTTATCACTAAGATTTGATTTAACTGTTCCACTTGCTAAATATGTAGCTAAAAGATACAATGAACTAACTTTCCCATTTAAAAGATATCAAACAGGAAAAGTATTTCGTGGTGAAAGGCCTCAAAAAGGAAGATTTAGAGAGTTTTATCAGTGTGATATAGATATAATAGGAGATGAAGTTTTATCTTTAAAATATGATTCAGAAATAATATCTATTATTAATGATATATTTACTAAATTAAATTTAGGTAAATTTGTTGTTAGAATTAATAATAGAAAAATATTAAGTGGTTTTTTTGATAGTTTAGGTTTAAGTGATAAAATAACTGATATTTTAAGAATTGTTGATAAACTTGATAAGATTGGTGAAAATGAAGTAATAGAAATATTAAAAGAATATAATATTAGTAATGAAAATATAGATAAAATAATTAAGTTTATTACAATGAGTGGAACAACTGATGAAAAACTAAATACTTTAAAAAATAATTACAATAATAATGAATTATTTAATCTTGGTGTTAGTGAACTTGAAAGTGTAATAAATGATCTAAATGATAGAGGTGTAAATAAAGATAATTACATGATAGATTTAACAATAGCAAGAGGACTTGATTATTATACTGGAACTGTTTATGAAACTATTTTAGTAGATTACCCAGGAATTGGTAGTGTATGTTCTGGTGGAAGATATGAAAACTTAGCAGAATTTTATACAGATAAAAAATTACCTGGAGTAGGAGTATCTATTGGACTTACAAGATTATTCTATCAGTTAGTTGAAGCTGGAATAATAAATGTTAATAATGCTAGTTCAAGTGATTTAATAATTCTTCCAATGACTAATAATTATAAATATATTTACGAAGTAAATAATATTATTAGAAATAATGGTATTATAAGTGATATTTGTTATATTGATAAAGGATTTAAACAAAAAATGAAATATGCTAATAAAATGGGTAATAAATATATTCTAATTATTGGAGATAATGAAGTAGAGAATAATAGTGTTATCTTAAAGAATATGGAAAGTGGAGAACAAACTGAAATAAAAAAAGATGATTTAAATAATATTAATAATATGATTAGTTGACTTTAAAGAGTCTAAAAAGTATAATTAAGTAGTTAAAACGTTGAAGTGGAGAAGTAGCATAAAAAAGATTTATAGAAAGTTAGTGGTTGATGGAAACTAACAACTCGTTTTATGTGAATAACACCGCCTGAGTTGAATGGTGAAAATAAGTAATCATTCACGGTAATACCGTTATAAAAATTAAGAAAACAAAAGGGATGGTACCGTCATATGACTCCTTGTACTATTCCTTTTTATTTTAGAAGGAGATGATAAAAATGGATGTTAAAGATTTATTTAAAGACATCAAAAAATATGAAGGAAAAAGTGTAACTTTAGAAGGATGGGTTAGAAATAATAGAAATCAATCTAACTTTGGTTTTATTGATTTTAATGATGGAACTTATTTTCAGAGTTTACAATTAGTATATGAAAAAGATAATAAACAATTTGATGAAATATCAAAAGTAAGAGTTGGTTCTGCAATAAAAGTAACTGGTAAAATAGTTAAATCTGAAGGAAGTGGCCAAAGCCATGAAATGAAAATTGATTCTTTTGAATTAATGGGAGATTCAGCAGATGATTATCCAATTCAACCAAAAAGACATACAAGAGAATTTTTACGTGATATGGCATATTTAAGACCAAGAACAAATCTATTTAATGCAGTATTTAGAGTAAGAAGTGTAGCAGCACATGCTATTCATGAATATTTCCAAAGTAATAACTATGTATATTTTCATAGTCCAATTTTAACAGCTGCTGATTGTGAAGGAAGTAATCAAATGTTTAAAGCTACTACTTTTGATTTAAATGAAGTTCCAAAAGATAAAGATGGAAAAATAGATTATTCTAAAGATTTATTTGGACATGAAGTATATATAACAGGAAGTGGACAATTACATGGTGAAACATTTGCTCTTGCATATAAAAAGATTTATACTTTTGGACCAACTATGAGAACTGAAAAATCAAATACTAAAACACATGCTAATGAGTTCTGGATGATTGAACCAGAAATAGCATTTTGTGATTTAAATGGTATTATGGATATTGAAGAGGATATGCTTAAATATATTATTAAATATGTTATGGATAAGTGTCCTTTAGAAATAGATTTTTTTGATAAGTTTGTAGAAAAAGGATTAAAAGATAAATTAAATAAAGTATTAACTAGTAAATTTGAGAGAATTACACATCATGAAGCAATTGATTTATTAAAAAAAGCTAAAGTAAAATGGGAGTTTGAACCGGATTATAAAGAAGATATTGCTAAAGAACATGAAAAATATATTACTGAGTATTTTAATGGACCTGTATTTATTACTGATTGGCCAAAAGATATTAAAGCTTGGTATATGAGATTAAATGATGATAATGAAACAGTAGCAGCAGTAGACTTAGAAGTACCAGGTAGTGGAGAATTAATTGGTGGAAGTCAAAGAGAAGAAAGACTTGAAGTATTAGAAGAACTAATGCAGAAGCATGGAGTAGATAAGAGTAAAGTTGATTGGTATGTAAATACAAGACGTTTTGGCGGATGTTATCATGCAGGATTTGGTCTTGGTTTTGAAAGATTAATAATGTATTTAACTGGAATTGAAAATATTAGAGATGTTATTCCATTCCCAAGAACTCCAAATAATTGTGATTACTAGGAGGAAGTTATGAGTAATTTTACAAAAGAAAAAATTGATTATTATGCAAATGCTTTATTAATTGGTTTAACTGATGAAGAAAGGGATATGATTCAAAGAGAATTTGATGACATTGAAACAAGTATGGAATTAATTAATAAAATAGATGGTATTAAAGAAGTAGAACCTCAAAGTTATCCATTTGAAATGGAAGCATTAGAACTTAGAAGTGATGAAGATGAGGGAGAAGAAATTCCAATAGATATTCTTCTTAGAAATGCTGGAAGTGTAGATGGAAGAGAAGTAGAAGTACCAAAGGTGGTGGGATAATGATAAGAAAAAGTATTGAAGAATTACATAAAGATCTTATTAATAAAAAAACCACTAGTGAAGATTTAGTTAAGGAATCTATTAAATCATGCCATGATATACAAGATAGTACTAATTCATTTGTAACTATTATTGATGAAGCTGAATGTTGTGAAGTAACAGATGAATTATTATCTGGTATTCCATTTGGAGTAAAAGATATATTTTCAACGAAAGATGTTTTATCTACAGGAAGTTCTAATACACTTAATAATTATGTTCCTTTCTTTGATGCAACATGTGTTTCTAATTTGAAAAAACGTGGTGCTGTTATGGTAGCTAAAACAGTTTTAGATGAACTTGGAATGGGAGGAACAGGTACAACAGGACATACTGGTGTTGTTCATAATCCTTGGGATCTAGAAAGACAAACTGCAGGATCTTCTGCTGGAAGTGCTGCAAGTGTAGCAGCAGGTTGTTATCCATTTGCACTTGGAAGTGATACAGGAGATTCTGTTCGTAAACCAGCTGCATATTGTGGAATAGTTGGATATAAGCCAACATATGGTATGATTTCTAGATATGGTATGTTTCAATTTGCAAGTTCTCTTGATACAGTTGGAGTATTATCAAGAAGTGTTGTTGATGCAGCAATAGCTGTAGATGGTATGAAGGGAATTGATCCAAATGATATGACTTCTTGGGATTCTAGTAATATTCATTTGTATGAATCATTAAGTAAAAAAGTAAAAGGTAAAAAACTTTTCTATATAAAAGAGATGTGTGATATAGAAAATTATAAAAATCCTAGTGATGAATTTAAAATGCATTTAGAAAACTTTAAAGAGACAATCAAAAAATGTGAAAGTTTAGGTATGAGTGTTGAAGGAATCAATTTTGGAAAAGAATTATTAGATGCAGTATATCCTACATATATGGTTATATATGGAGCAGAAGCATCAAGTAATATGGCTAATTTAACTGGAATATCTTTTGGTCCAAGAGGAAAAGGAAGTACACCAGAAGAGATTATAAAAGATCATAGAACACGTGGATTTAGTCCTCTTATTAAAAGAAGATTTGTTATTGGATCATTTGTATTACAAAAAGAAAATCAAGAAAAATTCTTCTTAAATGCAAAGAGATCAAGAAGATTAATAGTAAATAGAATGAATGAATTATTTAAAGAATACGACGCTATGATAGGACCTGTTTCTAGTGGACCAGCTAAATATTTGGATGAGAAAAAGAATAATACTCCAAAGGAAAATACAGTTATTGAAGAAATACTTCAAATTGGTAATTTTGGAGGATTCCCATCAATTACAATACCAAATGGATTTATAAATAATCTTCCTGTTGGAGTAAATATTACTGGAAGAGTTAGGGAAGATGTAGATGTTTTAAATATAGCATATGCATTAGAAGATGCAATGGACTATAGAAATCAAATAGCAGGAGGTGTTAAGTAATGGCATATAAAGCAGTTATTGGACTTGAATTTCACTGTGAAATGAAATCACATACAAAAGTATTCTCAAATGCTATTAATGGGTATTCAAAATTATCTAATCAATATGTAAGACCTCTTGATATGGCTTTCCCTGGAACACTACCTGTTGTTAATAAAACATGTGTTAGAAAAGCTATAGAAATGGCTATGATATTAAATTGTAAAATTCCAGAATATATGGAATTTGATAGAAAACACTATTTTTATCCTGATTTACCTAAAGGATATCAAATAACACAATTCTTTAATCCAGTTGGAGTAAATGGAAGAATAGAAATAGATGTTAATGGTACTAAAAAAGAAATATTAATTCATGATATTCATTTGGAAGAAGATGCTGCATCTTTAGATCACTATTATGATACATCAAATATTGATTATAATAGAGCAGGTGTTCCACTTTTAGAATTAGTTACTGAACCTTGTATGTATTCCTCAGATGAAGCTCTTGCATTTTTAGAACATGTTAAAAGTATATATCAATATACTGATATATCTGATTGTGATACTAAAAAAGGAGAAATTAGAGCAGATGTTAATGTATCTATAATGGATGAAGATGCAAGTGAATTTGGTACTAAAGTAGAAGTAAAAAATGTTAATAGTTTTGATGCAATTAGACAAACTATTGAATATGAAATAAAAAGACAAAGTAAACTTAAAGATGAAGGACGTTATGATGAAGTAATACAAGAAACTAGAAGATGGGATGAAGAATCTTGTACTACAATTCATATGAGAAGTAAAGCTGATGCAATTGATTATAAATACTTTACTGAACCTAATATTCCTAAATACAAAATAACTAAAGAATTACTTCTTGATATTAGAAAAAATATTCCAATGCTTTCACATGAAAGACGTGAAAAATATATTAATGAATATAATCTTAGTTTGTATGACGCAAATGTGTTAGTTAAAAGTAAGAAAATATCAGATTATTTTGAGGAATGTATAGCTCTAGGAAGTGATGCAAAAGAAGCTTGCAATTGGATAACTACTAGGGTGTTAGGAGAACTAAATAAAAGTGAAGAAAATACTATTGATAATTTCTTTATAACTCCAAGTATGTTAAGCGAATTAATTAAATTAATAAAAGATAAAAAAATAACTAATAATCAAGGAAAAGAAGTTTTTGCATATATGTTAGAAGAAAAATTATCTCCAAAAGAAATTGTAAAAAAATATAGTATGGAAGTAATTGAAGATAATGATTTAATAAATTCACTAGTGGATGAAGTTATTAGTGAAAATGAAAAAGCTATTACTGATTATAAAAATGGTAGAACAAATATGCTTGATTATATGGTTGGACAAGTAATGAAAAAATCAAAAGGAAAAGCTAATCCTGTTAGTGTTAAAAATTTATTATTAGAAAAGATTAAATAACATTATTTAATCTTTTTATTTATATAGATTTTTAATCTAATTTTTGATACAATTATTATGAATACAATGTGAGGATTAATATGAAAAAAATAATATTTATTTTGTTATTAATAATTTCATTATTTTATATAGATAAAGTATATGCAGATTTGAGTTGTTCAGATGCTATTACTTTAACTGAAACAAGTATGGCAGATCGAGCATATTTATATGCATATTTACCTGTTTGTGATGAACGTAAATTTACTGGTTATGTATCATTAAGTACAATACATAAGAGAGTTCTTGATGCAGCTGGAATTGATAAATATGATGCCGATTCTGTTTCTGGATCTGGCGATCTTGAAGAAAAATATGTGACACTTTCAATTGATGATAAAACAAAAATAGAATCAACAAGGGTATTATGTGGTGATCCGGCTGCAAAATTAGAAGTTGTAGTTGGTTATACTTATCAAGTTAGATATGATGCTACAGCATATGAATGTACTAAAAAGAGATTCCTGGATGGTTATAAAGAATGTATGAAATTATGTCTTCTTGAGAAGAAAATGGATAAAAATAGTACTTGCAGTTGTACTAATTATGTAGAAGAATATAAAGATACTTGCTATAAATGCCCAGATGGAGGAAACCTAACAGATTGGGGTAACGCCAAAATATGTGTTATTACAGAATCAAGTAGTACTGAGCCAATGAAAATAGATAAAGATTCTTCTGTTTCATATCTTGAACAATGGAGAATTTGTAATAGAGAACGTGCGAATGATGGAAGAGGTGAACCTCATGGAAAATGTATTGTATATGCAACATACGATTTTTTGTGTCCTGTTTATGAATGCAAAAAATCAGGAAGCAAACCATATAATCTTTGTACACCAAGTTTTCAAGAGAAGACTTCAGGAGAAAGAGTCTATTGTGTAAATCCAGGATTATTCTTTTCAAAGACTCTATCTTCAACTGCTGAATATCAAACGGATGTTAATTTTAATGTAAAAGATTGTGAATCGAGTTATAGTACTGTAGATTGTGGATATGCAAATATACTTATTGAAGGAGCAAAATATAGCTTGCCAGATAAGGTAATAGAATTTGCACTTAGGTTATGGGGAGTACATACAAATCAAGCAGGATTTAATAAACTTGGTATTTCTCATAAAGCTGGGACTGATTGTAAAACCAATTTGCATTATACTGCTATAAAAAATGTATACAAAGAAACATATAAATACTTTTCAAAATATTTACTAGCTAATTTAAGATTCAGGGATAGTATAAATCCAGTATTAACTGAAACTTCAGATAGAAGTGCATTCAATATTGGATGTAATTCAGATTTATTAGGTGTTGCATGTGGAAGTACAATTCAATATAAACAAGGAATGGCGCTTCTTACAAATACAATACTAGGAAATAGTACAATGCAAGAAGATTTAAATTCATTATATGGTGGTGGAATATCTGAAGATGTAGATAATGCTGATTTAATAACAGATGAAAATGGAGATCAATATATACAAATATACTTTGATAATATAGAACAAATAACAAAAGAAGTAAAACAAAAAATAGATTGTACTAAATTAGATGAAATGGTTAATAATAGAGTCATAACACAAGCTCAAAGAGAACAAATAGAACCATTTTGTAAAGTAACTGCTGTATTAGTTGATGAGGATGGACGAGAATTAACCGAGTATAGCGAATCAAAACGTACACCAGTATATTGTTATAAGAATTTTTGTAGAGTAAAAGTAAAAAAATTCGCAATATGTGATGTAGAAAAAAGATTGAATAAAAGCCTAAAAATAAGATTAAAGTATGATAAATCAACCATTGGAAATAACATAAAAAAATATATAGCATGTGCAAATCCAGATGAAAGTCAAATAATGTTTAGTATAGATGAAGGCTCATCAGATAATAATCTTTTAAATACACCAGTAGAAGAAGAATTTGAAATAGTAAATGTAAAATGTTATGGAACATGTGATGATTATAATTTAAGAACAAATATAAATGATAAATGTAGTGATGATAAAACAAATTATGATAGTGCATTTGTTTCAAGTATAAAAGATCCATCATTAAAATGTATATTGAATATGGATAATCCATCAATAAAAAATAAATATAATTATAGTAATACATTCGAAGTAAGTAATAGATTTTGTAAAGTATATTGTAGTGATGAAGTAGTATATCATGTAGCAGATAAAGTAAGATCTATATCTGGAAGAAAATTCTATTATGATATAGAAGGAACATTAAGAACAGATAAAAATATAGTATATAAATTCTCAAATATAGTAGAAGAGAAAAGGACATGTGTATCAGAAATATACTATAATAATGAATTTACTGATAATATAAATTGGCAAAAGATATATAGCTTAGGAAGCGACTCAAGAGGAAACTCTGATGGAATAACAGATGAAGAAATTAAAGGAATAAAAAATTGGAAAACATTATTTACTGTTTTATTAAAGAAATCTGAATCTGAAGGTGGAAGAACAGAAAACTTGAGTAAGATATTATATGATTTATATAATTGTAATTTATATACTGATGATGAAATAAAAGATTTAGGAATTAAAAAAGCAGAGAATGATAAGTCAGCAAATATTAAAGAAACAATAATAAAAATGTTTTCAAAAGAAAATAACTATGGTATTGGAACTGATGAAAATTGTGTTATGAATTCAACAACAAATACATGTATAACTATGAATAATATTTCATATGATTTTGGACCAAATCCAGATGGAAAAGTAATGTCAATGAGATCAAAAGTTAATAATGATAACACATTAAGCAATTTAATATACTGTAAATCAACTGATAATTGCTTTGAATATGATCCAGATCATAAAGAAAATGAATACAATTATCCAACAAGTGGAAATAGTGATATAGAGCCATTAAGAAATGTAGTTGGAATAGATATAGTAAGAGATAATAGTGTAGCAAATGTATTTGCTAGTGATGATTTAAAAGTTCCAACAAATGATTATGCTATGTTTACAGTAAGTACAGAAGTAGATTTTTATAATAGTTCAAGATTTGAAATACTACCAAATGGAAATACTATAAAAGCAGGAACTGGTAAATCAGGAGAAGAACATTTAAAACTTGAATCATTTGCATTCCCAGTATCAAAAGTTGCATACAATTTATCAGTATGTGAACCAAGAGACTTCTTAACTACAGAAGGATACAGAAGATGTTTAATAACACAAAAATATAATAAAATATCAACATATTTTAGAAACAATTATAGAGATGAATTCTATAGTGCAATAAATAATGCAAATGAATATAAGTGTTATATAGATGTTGAAGTACCATTTACTGAAGAGGGATCAAGAGGAGGAACATTATATAGAAATGTAGATACTGCATCAATATTCCCAAATTCAAAAGATGGATATACAAAGAAAGCAAATAGTAACTGGGCAACAGCGATTGGTAAAAAAACAACAGATTTAATAGAGGCATCATCTAGTAAATTAAAAGTAAGTAATGATTATTTAGAATATAGGATAGTATTAAATCCTGTACAAATAAATAATATCAAAGAATATAACAAACAAAATGAAAGTTACATTAATGAAGAACCAATAGAGAAGACATGTCAGATATCAGATGATAGATATCAAAATTGTATAAGTCCATTCTTAGAAGAACTAAGAAGAAAT
>CAMKMS010000025.1 GCA_946413985.1 uncultured Mycoplasmatota bacterium | reverse complement strand
AGATGATAGATATCAAAATTGTATAAGTCCATTCTTAGAAGAACTAAGAAGAAATGATCAGTATGGTAGTTTAGATAAATTCTATAGAACAGGTGGAGAAGTTAAAGAAAGAATAGATAAACAATAATCTATTCTTTTTTTATTGAATTCTTTTTTCAATAATGATAGAATATAATATAGAATAAGGAGGATTGTATAATGAGTGGTATTTTAAATTTTTTAGCAGATTATTATATATTGTTTATTATTATTAGTGTAATTCTTTTATTTGCACTAATTGGATTTATAGCAGGAGAAAGGAAGAAAAATAAAACAGATGATAAAAACGCAAATGCAACAGATTTGCCAATAAACACTAGTGATTCACACCAAGTAAATATTGAAGCGCCAAAAATGCCTGTTGCACCAGAACCTCCTGTAATGATGCAAAATAATGTAGAATCTACACCAACAATACAAAATGAAATGGGAAATCAAACTTTAGTAATAAATGAACCAACTGGGGTTTCTTCTTCATCTCAAGAAACAAGTGTAACTTTACCTACAGGAGCACCAGCAGCAGAAGTAGCGCCATCATTAGTAATAGATGAGCCGGCAGAAGCTGTAAGTCCAGTTCAAGAAACAAATGTAGTTTTACCTACAGGAGTACCAACAGCAGAAGTGGCCCCATCTTTAGTAATAGATGAACCAGCAGAAGCTGTAAGTCCAGTTCAAGAAACAAATGTAGTTTTACCTACAGGAGCACCAGCAGCAGAAGTAGCGCCATCATTAGTAATAGATGAGCCGGCAGAAGCTGTAACTCCAGTTCAAGAAATAAGTGTATCTTTACCTACAGAAGTACCAACAGCAGAAGTAGCACCATCATTAGTAATAGATGATAAAGTAGAAACTGTAAGTCCAGTTCAAGAAGCAAGTGTAGTTGTACCTACAGCCGTAACTAATAATGATGCAGTTACTCAAATAGGTAATACTGCTGTAGAAACACAACCGGTAATTCCAACGCCAGTTGAAGTACCTGTGGTAGCCCCTCAAAATGAAGTGGTTAGCGGAACATCAAGTATATTTGAAAGTGAAATTAATAATCAAAATAACTAGACAACTAGTTATTTTTTTGATAGAATGTATTTTATTGAAAGACGAGTAAAATAATTAATAATTTATAGAAAGTTAATGGTTGATGGAAATTAATAATATTATTATTTGAAGCTACTTTCTCTTAAGAGCTAATAACTCTCGTTTATTACGTTATAATAAAAATAAGCTAAAATTAGGATGGTACCGTCAGTTTTGACTCCTTGTATCATTCTTTTTATTTTGGAGGTAATTATGAATTTAAAAGATTTGTATATTGATTATTTTGTAAGTAAAGGACATAAGCAAATACCAAGTGCTCCAGTTGTTCCTGAAAACGATCCAAGTGTTTTATTTAATACAGCTGGAATGCAACCATTAATACCTTATTTAATGGGAGAAGCTCATCCATATGGAACGAGACTATGTGATTATCAAAAATGTATTAGAACTAATGATTTAGATAATATTGGAGATACATATCATCACACATTTTTTGAAATGCTTGGTAACTGGTCACTTGGGGATTATTTTAAAGATGAAGCTATTAGTTATAGTTTCGAGTTTTTGACTAAAGTATTGAATATTCCTGTTGAAAGACTTGCTGTTACTGTATTTGCTGGTAATGATTTAATCCCTTTTGATAAAGAATCACATGATAAATGGTTATCTCTAGGTATTCCTGAAGAAAGAATAGCAAGAACAAAAGAAGATAACTTTTGGATAGCAGGAGAAAGTGGACCTTGTGGACCAGATACAGAAATGTTCTATTTTAGAAGTAATGATAGTATTCCAGAAAAATTTGATCCAGAAGATGAGAGATGGGTTGAAATATGGAATGATGTATTTATGCAATATCACAAAGATGAAAAAGGTAATATTACTGATTTACCTAAAAAGAATGTTGATACTGGAATGGGTCTTGAAAGAGTAGTTAGTGTCTTAGAAGGTGTAGATGATAATTATAAATCTTCTGTTTGGAGTGATGTAATTAAAGAAATAGAGGATATTTCAAATCTTAGTTATGGGGGAAATGAAAAATCTATGAGAATAATTGCTGATCACATTAGAACAAGTGTATTTATAAGTGCTGATAATAGTGGAGTAAAGCCTTCTAACGTTGGACAAGGTTATATATTAAGAAGACTTATTAGAAGAGCAATAAGACATGCTAAAAAATTGGGAATTGATGTTAATAGTGATTGGGATACTAAAATTGCATTAAAAATAATTAGTAAGTATGAAAAATATTATTCTGAATTAAAGGATAATAAAGATGTAGTAATTGAAGTATTAAAGAATGAGAAAATCAAATTTAATAGAACTTTAGAAAAAGGACTTCGTGAATTTGAAAAAGTTTCATCTAAAGATATAGATGGTCTTACTGCTTTTCATCTATTTGATACATATGGATTTCCAATTGAGTTAACAGAAGAATTAGCAACTGAGAGAAATCTAAAAGTAGATATAGACGGATTTAAGGAAAACTTTAAAGCTCATCAAGAATTATCTAGAACTGCTTCAAGTGGCCAATTTAAAGGAGGACTTGGAGGACATTCTGAAAAAGAAACACAATATCATACAGCAACACATCTTTTAAATGCAGCTTTAAAACAAGTTGTAAGTAAGAGTGTTCATCAAAAAGGAAGTAATATTACTGAAGAAAGAATGAGATTTGATTTTAGTTGTGATCATAAATTAAGTGATGAAGAAAAATTAAAAACTGAAAATCTTGTTAATAAATGGATTAGTGAAGGACATGAAGTTCATGTAGAAGAAATGAAAAAAGAAGATGCTATAAAGAGTGGAGCAGAATGTATGTTTATTGAAAAATATCCTGATATTGTAACTGTTTATAGTATTGGAGATTTCTCACGTGAATTATGTGGAGGGCCACATGTTAAAAATACTCGTGAACTTGGTCACTTTAAAATAGTTAAAGAAGAGGCAAGCTCTGCTGGAGTTAGAAGAATCAAAGCAATATTGGAATAATTAAAAAGAAAATTTATTATTTATATAAATTTTCTTTTTAATTATGTTATAATTTTAGGGGTGGATATGCATGAATATATACGATTTTACTTTAAATGAACTTGAGAATTATTTGGTTAGTAATGGATTTAAAAAATTTAATGCTACTCAAATAATAGAATGGATGTATGAAAAAGGTGTATATGATTTTAATAAGATGACTAATTTAAGTAAAAATCTTATTAGTTTTTTGTGTGAAAAATTTTATTTTGGGCATCTTGAAATAATAGAAGTTGAAAAGAGTAATCTTGCTAATAAGTATTTATTAGAACTTAATGATCATAATAAAATTGAATGCGTTTTAATGAATCATGATTATGGTTATTCTTTGTGTATATCTAGCCAAGTTGGTTGTAATATGGGATGTGCTTTTTGTGAAAGTGGAAGACTTAAAAAAGTACGTGATTTAACACTTTCAGAGTTAGTACTTCAAATAATTACAGTAGAAAAATATGAGAAAAAGAGAATTACATCTGTTGTTGTTATGGGTATTGGAGAACCTTTTGATAATTATAATAATATAAAAAGATTTATTGAAGTGGTTACTAACAATAAAATGATTGGTATTGGTCAAAGACATTTAACAATATCAACTTGTGGATTAGTTCCTAAAATATATGAATTTGCAGACTTGGAAACTGGAGTAAATTTAGCAGTAAGCTTGCATGCTCCGAATAATGCTATAAGAGATAAGATAATGAAAATAAATCATGCATATAAAATAGAAGACATAATGAAAGCATTAGATTATTATATTGAAAAGACTAATAGACGAGTAACTATAGAATATATTATGTTAGATGGAATAAATGATAGTGAGGAGTGTGCACGTGAATTATCTAGACTAGTAAAAGATAAATTAATGTATGTCAATATTATTCCATATAATGAGACTTCTCACTTTGAATTAAAACGAAGTAATGACTTTAAAATAAAAAGATTTTATGATATACTTAAAATGAATAATGTGAATGTGACAATAAGAAAAGAAATGGGTAGCAATTTATCAGCTGCTTGTGGACAATTACGCGCAAATGTAGAGGGAAGTGGTAAATAATGAAATCATTCTATCAAACAGATTCTGGAAAGGTTAGAAGTCATAATGAAGATTCAGTGACTATAGTTGAAAATGCAGGTGGAGAATACTTGGTTGTAGTTGCTGATGGAATGGGTGGACATAAAGCTGGAGAAGTTGCATCAAGCTTAGCAGTAAATGAACTTTCTAAAAGATTTAGTGAACTATCAAGTATAGGTACTAAAGAAGAAGCTGTAGTTTGGTTAAAAGAAATTATTGATGAAGTAAATGTAAAAATATTAAAATATGCTGAAGAACATGTAGATGCAGCTGGTCTTGGAACAACTTGTGTTTGTTCAATTTTTACCAAAGATTTCTTATTGTTTGGAAATATAGGGGATTCAAGTGGTTTTGTAATTAAAAATGGAAAATTATATAAAGTAACAAAAGATCATACTTTAGTAAATATATTACTCGAAAATGGAGAATTAACTGAAAGCGCTGCAAAAGTACATCCACAAAAGAATGTACTAATGAAAGCTCTAGGAGCTGCAGAAAAAATAGAAATGGATATTTTTGATGTAGAAAGAGATGTAGAAGGAATACTTCTTTGTAGTGATGGACTTACAAATATGATGAGTACTGATCAAATGGAAAAAGTATTAAATGATGGGGATTTAGAATTAGAAGAACAAGTTAACAAAATGATTATGAAAGCAAATATGCGCGGTGGAAGCGATAATATTACAATAGCATGTGTTAAATTTGGTGGTGAATAAGTGTGATAACTAAAGGTTATAAAATTAATGATAGGTATCAAATTATTAAAACATTAGGTGAAGGTGGAATGGCTAATGTATATTTAGCTCATGACACAATATTAGATAGAAATGTTGCAGTTAAAGTTTTAAGAGGAGATCTTGCAAGTGATGAGAAATTTGTTCGTCGTTTTCAAAGAGAGGCTCTTTCAGCATCAAGTCTATCACACCCTAATATTGTTGAAATGTATGATGTTGGAGAAGATGATGGCCAATATTATATAGTAATGGAATATGTTGATGGTAAAACTTTAAAACAAGTTTTAAAAGCAAGAGGAAAATTATCTGTTACTGAAGTAGTTGATATTATGCTTCAATTAACTGATGGTATGGCTCATGCACATGATGCATATATAATTCATAGAGATATTAAACCTCAAAATATAATGATTTTATCAAATGGAATGATTAAGATAACTGATTTTGGTGTTGCAACTGCATTGAATTCTACTCAACTTACACAAACCAATTCAGTTATGGGAACAGTTCATTATTTACCTCCAGAACAAGCTCAAGGAAAAGGTTCAACAATTAAAAGTGATATTTATTCAATGGGAATAATGATGTATGAACTTTTAACTGGGTTAGTTCCATATAAAGGAGATAATGCTGTAGAAATAGCTTTAAAGCATTTAAAGGAACCTCTTCCTAGTGTAAGGAAGAAAGATCCATCTATTCCTCAATCAATAGAGAATGTAATAATTAAAGCCACTGCTAAAAATCCTAAAAATAGATATACTGATGCCAGAGAAATGCATCAAGATTTAAAAACTGTTTTAGATGAAGCAAGATTAGATGAACCAAGATTTGTTTATAAATACCCTGAATCAGAAAGTGATGATAAAAAAGTGGAAACAGTTAAAAAAGAAACTCCTGTAGTTAAAGAAGAAAAGGTAAAAAAATTAAAGAGAGTAAAAAAAGAAGTAGAAGAAGATTTTGATGATGATGACGATAGAAGAGGTGGACATAAAGCACTAATATTTATGGTAGGATTGTTTACCGTTTTAGTTCTTGTAACAACTATTGTGGCTTCAATTTATTTCGATAAAAATGGTAAAGTAGAAAATGTATTAGTTCCAGATGTTTCTGGAATGAGTATAGTCGATGCTGCTAATACGCTTGCTGATGTTGGATTTGAAGTTGAAACTGAATATAAATATGTATTTAGTGATGACGTAGTAGAAGGAAATGTAGTTAAGACTAGTCCAGAAATTGGAACAAAGAGAAAAACTGGTACAAAAATAGTATTATATGTTTCTTCTGGAGAAGGAGCATATGTAGTTGAAGACTTCACAGGGCAAAATTATTTAGAAGCTAAAGGTAAAATTGAAGTTGCTTGTAATTGTAATGTAGTTGTTGAAACAAAGAAAGTATCAGAGAGTAAAAAAGTAAAAGAAGATACTGTTTTAAAAACAGTTCCTGCTGCTGGTGAATCATCAAAATTTGGAGAACAAATAACAATTATTATACCTGAAGTTGAATATAAATATCCTGATTTTACAAGTGGATATACTTTAGCAAAAATAGAAGCATTTTGTAAGAAACATGAAATTAATCTTGAAGTAAAATATCAAGAATCATCTACATTAAAAGAAGGAACTATTATTAAACAAAGTAGAGCTGCTAAGAGTGTTGTAACTCCAGGAGCAACTCTTGTAATAACAATATCAATAGCACCTGCTGAAGCACCAGTTGATGAAGATGGTGGAGAAACACCAGTAGAGACTCCAGAGTCAGGAGATACACCAACAGAAAATGGCGAATAATATGATTGGAAAAATAATTTGTATTAATGCCTCTATTCACAAAGTATTACTAGAAAATAATACAATTATAGATACTAAAACAAGGGGAAAATTAAGAAACAATGGTATTGAACCAACTGTTGGAGATAATGTAGAAGTTGATATAGATAATAAAACAATAGAAAAAGTTTTGCCTAGAAAAAATCATTTAAATAGGCCTCTTATTTCTAATGTTGATAAGTTATTAATTGTAATGAGTACTTCTATACCAACATTTTCTAGTTATTTAATTGATAAATTTTTATTAATAGCTAAGGTTAATAATATTGAGCCAATAATTGTTATTACCAAAACTGATATGATTAGTAGAAGTGAAAAATTTAAAATAAAAAGATATATAAGTTATTATAGAAAACTAGGTATTAAAGTTTATAATAATACTAGTGTTAGTAAAATTAAAAAAGAGTTTGTAAATTCAGTAGTTGCTCTTGCTGGCCAAACAGGAAGTGGAAAATCTAGTTTATTAAATAGAATTGATGCTTCACTACATTTAAAAACTGGTGAAGTATCAGAAAGTCTTGGTAGAGGCAAACATACAACAAGGCTTGTTGAATTATTGGAAGTGAATGGTGGATTAATTGCTGATACTCCTGGATTTAGTTCTCTTGAAATAGATATAGATAATAAAAAAATTAAAACATATTATCCGGATTTTAAAAAAGAATGCAAATATAGAAGTTGTAGTCATGTAAAAGAAGATGGATGTAGTATTATTAAACTTGTGAATAATGGTAAGATTCCTAAATGGAGATATGATAATTATATTAAATTTTTGAGTGAAACTAATAAGTAGCAAGAATTTAAAGTCTTGCTATTTATTTTAGAGGTATATATTATGAATAGTGTAAAAAGAACATTAAATAGTATTGCAAATGGTTTTAAAGTAAATGAAACTGAGCTTTTCCAAAAAATGCCTGGTGGAGAAACTATTTTTGAGTATGCCTTAAAAAGTGGAATAACTATTATATGCTATAGATTTAGTAAAATTCAAAGTCTTGATTTAATATTAAAGTATGAAGCATATGAATTACTAAAAGTAGTTGATATTAAAACGCTATTACAAACAAATAAATCAAATTTAAATGAATGTTATTTAGAAACTATACTTAAAGCATTTAAGAAAGATCAAACAATAAATATAAGTTATATTAATCCTGTTGATAATGCTACTTCATTAAATGATATAGCGGATGTTTATCTTTTATATGCAAAATATGGTTTAGTTGATTATCTTCCTCTTTTAGATACTAATCTTTTATTATTAACTGAATTAAAGAATAGTAAAGAAGATTTAAAAGAAAAACTAAGCCAATTTACATTTAGGAAAGAAAGTAGGTCAACATTACTTGAAATAATGTTAAACAAAGATAAAGTAACTACAGTTAACAAAGTATTAAATAACAATTTAAAAAAGGATATAGATATTGCTATAATATTACAATTATATGGTATTGATGTCATAAATATAGAATATGGATTAAAACCAAATAATTATATAAATAATATAGTGAAAAGTATAAATAAAAAATATGATGATATAAAGTTAACTGAAGAAGAAAATAGATTATTAAAAACGCTTTATGATTTATTTATTGTTGATAGTGATGAAGAAGTAGTTAACACTTTAATTAATTCATATAAAATACAATTAAGTAAGAAAAATCCTAACACTATTATTGAAATAAAAAAATTAATAGAATTAAAATTACATGGAAAACCTTCATATATTAGAAGAGGTTCTAGCTTTTATGCATTTTTTGACAATGGAATTGAAATTAAGAATTGTCTTACAGATACATTAAACCATGAAATGGGACATGCCTTATTTCATAATTTAACAGATGGAAGCGTTCCTTATAGATTTTGGAATATTATTTCTAGAATTATAGAAAATAAAAATACATTAAAGAAATTAAATGAGTATTCATTAGAGGGGGATAAAATTAATAAAGAATTATCAAAATTTGCTAGTGATAAATATGATGGCGATTTTATAATGTTGAATAAAATAGTTGAACTATATGAAATTAGAGATAAACTTAGTCTTCAATATGATTATAGATTGGATAAACAAAGATTAGAATTAGAAAAAGAAACATATGATTTGAGAAAAAAAATAAGTGAATTCTTATTGAAGTCAAAAGAAGAAAAAATAAGAGAATATAAAGAAAAAGGATATAGTGAAGAAGATTTAGAAGTTTTATTTGCTAATACTTTTACTGTTAAAGAATATGCTATTATGCATAAAAAAATTCAAAAAAGAGAATTAATTGATACTATCAATTCATCTTTACTTGCTCCTATGAGATCAATTGGCGATATATTTGATGCTATATATCAAGGAAAATTTTTATCAGGAAAACTATTCTTTGAAGGGAAAAAAATAAAACCAGTAACAGGGCATGGATTATTTTATTACAATTTTGATAAGGATATGGTATTTAATGAAATATTAGCTGATTATAGAACAATTATAATGAGTGAGAATAGTGAAGAGTATATAGAAAAGTTAAGATATTATGTTGGGGATGAACTGGTTGATTTTCTAGACTATTACTATAATAATACTTTATTAAAAGTAAGCGAGGTGAGTAAAGCATATGGCAGATGATAGTACGATAATCAAAATTAATGATGATGAAGATGCAGAAAAAGTTTTTGATGATTTTATTAGAACAAAAAATATAAGATATTTTAATGCATTTTATGAGTATATATCATCTAAAAAATTTTCTACTGTGAATATTAATATAAAAGATATAAAAGATTTATTCTATAAAATAGATAATAAATCATTATTTGAATATTTGATTGATAATACAGATAAATTTGGATTTAAATTTAAACAATTAATACTAAGTGATATAGTAACAATAAAGGAATTAATAAAATTAGGCAGATATGAATTATTAGACTTTATGGATGAAAAAATGCTTTTACTTGAATTTGAAAATGGAAAAACAGTTTTTGAATACTTACTTGAAAATGATTTATTAAGCCCCAAAATAATAAATAATATATGGGAAAATATATGGGCTGATAATAATTATATTGAAAGGATAAAAGAAAAAGATATATCACTGCTAAAATATTTAAAAGGTTATATATTAGTAGAAAATAAGATAGGTGGTATCTCAATACTTGAGTTTTTATTTCAAAATAATTTAGTTGACAAAGAAGTAATAGGAAAAATACAGAGTGAAGTAGTATTTGATTTGTGTATAAAATATAAGAGAAAAGATCTTTTTCCATATTTGACAGAAAGTGTATTAAAATCTAAAAGGAATGACAAAACTATTTTAGAATTTTTGCTAAATAATAATATTTATCCAAATAAGGTTCCATATAGTGATTCTTCTGTAATAAAAATATTATACGATTATAGACTATTTGATTATTTTATTAATTATGATGAAGATAGACTTCTAACAAAAGTTAGTAAAGATAAAACTTTGCTTGATGCTTTATTAGAAAATAATAAAACTCCAACAACAAAATATTATACTTCTAAGAAAGCTCTTGTTATTATTTTAAAATATAAGAGATTTGATCTAATTAAATATTTTGCTTTAGATACTTTGATATCCTTATGTAATTTAAATGAAACATATTTAGATTTAATATTACAAGAGAAAAAAAGTGGATTGGATTTTAATTTATCAACAATTAACAATTATTCTTCAAATGTAAAAAGTGTAGCAAAATATTATATAATAGTGGCAAGAAATGGATTTATTAATCATATTGATGATATTAGTGAATATTCTCTTACCAAAAACAATGGTGAATTATTAAAAGAATTAATAAGTATTGATAAAGATCTTACTTTAAATGTTATTATTCCTAGAAAAATTAAAGAAAAAGTTAATGTTGCCATACTTCTTAGGATGATTGGTATCGAGCAAAAAAATATTAAAGTAAATTTACATTCAATGAATATAGTTAATGATTATTTAAAAGAATTTAATAGTGAATTTAAAGATGCTATAGTTAGTGAAGAAGAACAAAATTTACTTAATCAATTTAAAGATTTAATGCTAAGCGATGGTGAAAGCGATAAAGAACTTATAAATGCTGTAATAGCATCTTATACTTATTTAATATCCTCTGGCAATGAGTATGGGTTACGTGAATTAAAAAAAATAATAGAGATTAAAGAGAAAAGAAAAGACTTTATAATTGTAAGGACAAATGATGGTTCTTGTTTTAGAAAGATTGATAATTCAGTTAATTTAGAAAATACTGTTCTTAATACAATTAATCATGAAATGGGACACGCCTTGTTTTATAATTTAACAAATTGTGAAATACCAAAAGAATATGAACAATTGTTATATGAAGTAAGAACAAATTCAGAAGTATTAAAAAAAATTAGAGAATACTCTATTAAATATCAAGAAATAAAGAATATAGTTTGTGGATATGTTGATGAAAAATATATGAGTACATATCAAATAAGTGAAGAAGAGTTAAAAGAGTTAGATGAATTCTTAAATACTGACAAAGAAAAAATAAAAAAAGCTTTAATTAATAAAGGTTATAAAGAAGAAGTAATTGATAGCATTTTATCTGGTATATATAGTAAAGAAGAGTATATAAATCAAGAGAGAAGAATAAAAAGAGAAGAGTTAATAGATGCAATAATTAGAAGCGAATATGGAGCATTTTTGTCAATTGGTGATATATTAGATTCTATATTTGAAGGAAAATTTAGAAGTGGTGAATTATTAGATAGTGATAATAATAAAATATTACCGACATCTGGGCATGGCGTAGCATATTACAGTAGAGGAGTTGATTGGGCATTTAATGAAACTATAGCCAATTATTCTGCTATAGTTAAATCAGTTGATGGAAAAGAAATGCTAAGGTACTTAAGAGAAATTGTTGGTGAAAGATTCATTAATTGTATTGAAAGCTATTATAGAAATAATATATCACTTTCAAATAAAGATTTAAGTGAAAAGGAGGCAAAATCATTATGAAAGTAAGTGTATCAATATTATCTAGTAAAATAAAAGCAAGTGATATTGTTAAAAAACTAGATGAAACAGAATGTGATTATATACATGTTGATATTATGGATGGTAAGTTTGTTGATAATAAAACTTGGACCTTTGGAGAAATAAAGGATATAATTAAATATTCAAGAAAAAAATTAGATGTTCATTTAATGGTTGAAAAACAAGAAAAGTTTATTGATGATTACGTACTTTTAAATACTGATAGAATAACTTTTCATTATGAAGCAGTTAAAGATATTAAAAAAATGATTGAATATGTTAAAAATTATGGTTTAAGAGTTGGTCTTGCTATTAGTCCAGATACTGATCCTAAAGTGGTATTTCCATATTTAAAAGATTTAGATCAAGTACTTGTTATGAGTGTATATCCTGGAAGAAGTGGGCAATCATTTATTGAAGAATCTGTAAATAAAATTAAAACTATTAAAAATGAAATAATAAAAGAGGATGTAAAATGTGAAGTTTCAGTTGATGGTGGAATCAATTATGAAAATGCTGTTAAATGTGTTAATGCAGGAGTTGATATATTAGTATCAGCAACATATTTACATCAAGATTTATTAAATAATATACATTCTTTAAAAAAATTAAGTAAGGAGGAATAAAAATGGATGATTTAGATTATAAATTATATGTTTTAGCTGAACTAAGCTATAAAAAAGAACATCCAGATATAGAAGAAGATGAATTATATCCACAAGATTGGTATAGTTTTAATAATTATAAACTAAAAAATGAAATAATTGCTGAAGCAATAAGGAATAAACAATTAATACAAGAAACACCAAAATATCAAGAATTAATAAATCATATTAGAAGTTCTCACTAAAAAGTGAGAATTTTTTTATAAAAAAAAGTGTTTTAGATTATTTGTGGCTAATTATAATAATAGGAGGGTTAAATGAATAAAAGATTAATTGTTAATCAAAATGGTAATAAAGATTGTGCTAGTGCATGTTTACTTTCTATTATGAGATATTATGGAAGTGATGCATCATTAGATGAACTTTCTTTAATACTTAAAACAACTAATGAGGGAACAAATGCATACAATATCATAAATGGTTCTAGAACATTTGGATTTGATGGATTTGGACTTCACTATAGTTTTGAAGAAATAATAAGTGGAAAAGTAAATTTGCCAATAATATGTCATACTCTAAAAGATAATATGTATCATTTTATAGTTGTATATAAAATATGTAAAAAAAATATAATTATAATGGATCCCTCATCAAATATAACTAAAGTAAGTTATGATTATTTTAAAAGTATTTACTTAAATACATCTATTGTTATATATCCTGTAAAAAAAGTAAATTCAATAAATAAACAAAATAATTTATTAAACTTTATATTTGAATATATAAAACAATTTAAAAATACAACAATTAAAACTATACTATTATCTTTAATAGTCATAATAATAAATATTATTGTTAACTATTATTTACTAATATGCATTGATTATATTATTCCAAATAATAATAATTATCTTAATTTGATTACAATTATTTTTTTAAGTATATTTGTTTTTAAAAATGTTTTTTTGTATATTAGAGAAAAATACTTAATTGAAATAGAGAATGATATATACTCTAAGATTACAATAGATGTTATTAGAAAATTGTTTAATCTTCCATATCTTTATTTTAAAACTAAATCAGTTGGTGAAATTGAATCTAGATTAAATGACTTAAATTATTTTAAAGAAATAATATCAAGTATAATAGTTAACACTTGTATGGACCTTTTATTTACCGTTATTTCTAGTATTATTCTTTTATCAATTAATTATAAGTTGTTTTTAATTAATATAGTAGAAATAATAATATACTTATTTGTTGTTTTACTATTTAAGAACAGTTTTGTAATCAAAAGTGAAAAATTTCTTATTTGTGAAGGAGAATATAAAAAAACTATTAATGAGAGTATTAATGGTTATGAAACAAACAAAAATATTAATATGATTAATTATATTAATAAAAAAATTGAAATTAAAATAATAAATTTTATTAATAAGATTAAAGATTATGAAAGAAGTAAAAATAGGGAAAACATAATAAAAAATTTAATAATAGATATTTCATATTTATTATCAATATATATTGGAATTATTTATATTAATAATAATACTATTACTCTTGGACAATTTTTGCTTTTTAATACAATTATAATTTATTTTACAGAACCTATAAAAAAAATTATTGATTTAAATCATAGTACAATCTATGTTAAAAATGTTTATAGTAGAATAAATGACTTATTTATTGTGAATGATAATAAGAAAGAATATAACTATATAGATATAAATGGGGATATAAAAATAAATAATTTATCTTATAAAGTAAATAATAGAACAATACTAAATAATATTAATTTGATGATAAAGAAAAATGATAAATTATTTATTTATGGAAAAAGTGGAATTGGAAAAAGTACACTTCTTAAAATATTGCTTAAATATTTAAATGATTATGATGGTGAGGTTTCAATAAATAATATTAATTTGAAGGATATAGATTCTGATATTATATCATCTAATTTTACTTACGTATCTCAAAATAGTTATATTAATCATGATACTTTAAAAAACAACATTATTTATGATAGATTAATTAGTGAAAAAGATTATGAAGAAATAGTACATTTATGTAATTTAGACAATTTAAGAGATAGTAAAATAGAAAGAAATAATTTTATAATTGAGGATAATGGATTTAATATTAGTGGAGGAGAAAAACAAAAAATAATACTTGCTAGAAGTTTACTTAAAAATAGTAATTATTTAGTTTTAGATGAAGCACTTAGTGAGGTTAGTGTAGATGAAGAAATAGAAATAATAAATAAAATACTTTCAAAATATAATAATAAAACAATTATTTACGTTTCACATAAAAATGAAATATCTAATTTATTTAATACAAAGTATTTTATAGAAAGGAGTACATAAGGTGAGTGATGAAGAACTGATGAGTATAAATGGAGGAGTTGCTAGAGCTTACTTTTTTGGTATTATAGCTACAGCAATAACATTTATAATAGGTCTAGTAGATGGACTCATAAGACCACTTAATTGCAATGACAAATGACGAATTATTAGATATTAAAGGCGGTTTTAGTGCATCAATGATTAATGCT
>CAMKMS010000024.1 GCA_946413985.1 uncultured Mycoplasmatota bacterium | reverse complement strand
TTTTTCTTCTAGGTTTTTAATTGATTTACTAATAGCTGGTTGAGATATATGTAACTCTTTACTAGCTTTAGTAATATTTTGATTATTACTAACCACATAAAAAATTCTATATAATTCAAAATCTATATTCATAATAACCTCCAGTTATGACAAACATAATAAATATATATTTTTATTATATTAAAAAACATATTATAATACAAGTAGAAAGGGAGGTAAGGTTATATGATTATAGGTATTTGTGGAAAATCAGGTTCTGGAAAAAGTACACTTGCTAGAAAAGTATTTGAATTAAGAAAAGATAATGCTGTATATTTAGATATTGATAAAATTGGTCATGATGTTTTATTACTTCCTAGTGTAAAAAAAGAATTAGTTAGCACATTTGGAGAATCTATTCTTAGTGAAAACAATGTTGATAGGAAAAAATTAGGTAGTATTGTTTTTGATTCAAGAAATGAAATGAAAAAATTATCTGATATTACATGGCATTATATGCAGTTAGAAATTGATAATATTATTAATCAAAATAAAGATAAGATAATAATATTAGATTGGATACTATTACCAATTACTAAATACTTTGATATGTGTGATGTAAAAATATTGTTAGATATACCTTATGAAATAAGAAAACAAAGAGCAATAAAAAGAGACAATATTACAGAAGAGGCATTTGATTTAAGAGAAAAAGCAAGTATAGATTTTGATAAATCTACTTTTGATTATATTATTAAAGATGATAATGAAGAATTAGAAAGGAAGTTAGTGATGAAATTATGACTAGAGTTTTATATCCAGGAAGTTTTGATCCTGTAACTAAAGGACACATGAATATTATTAATCAAGCAGGCGTTTTATTTGATGAAGTAATAGTGGCAGTAATGCAAAATCCACTTAAAAAATCGTATTTTTTCACTTTAGAAGAAAGAATTGAAATATTAAAAGAAATATATAGAAAGTTAGATAATATAAGAATTATTTTAGGTAGTGGAGCTAGTGTTGATATTGCACTTGAAAATGACTGTAAGTCAATTATTAGAGGACTTAGAAGTTTAAGTGACTATGATTATGAAGTTCAATTGCAGCAAATAAATAAGGACATATCAAATAATAGAGTAAATACTATATGTTTATTTGCTGATAGGGATTATCAGTTTATATCTTCAAGTATGGTTAAAGAAGTGTTTAATCTTGGTAAAGATATTAGTACTTATGTTGATCCTGTTGTGAATGAAAGAATGAAACAAAAGAAAATGCTTTTAGATAAATAATTAATTATATGATATAATTGTTCTAAGTGGGGCTGATTAATAAATAAAATGTTAAAAAAAAGTGCGTAGTTTCCATTAAAAATTGGTAGTGATTAAATCATAATTATTATATGATTTTATACGAAAGAAGGGATATTTATGGAAATTGGAAACAAGATAATGGAATTAAGAAAAAAGAAAGGCATGTCTCAAGAAGAACTAGCAGAAAAAGTAGGTGTTGCAAGACAAACTATTTCAAAATGGGAATTAGGTGAAACATCTCCAGATTTAAAGCAATCAAAAGAATTATCTAAAATATTTAATGTAAGTTTAGATGAGTTAGTTGATAATGATATTAAAAGCATATTAGTTGAAAAGACTTCTAATACTGAAAAGTTAGCTGGTTTAATATTAAAATTTATTAAATTTTTATTTATATTTGTTATTACTATGCCTATAGTATATATTATTATAGTTATTGTTTATAAAAATGTTAGAGAGAATAATATGGGAAGATTAATGGATTCATCAATAGAGTGTACATTACATGGTGAAACATATAGTTATGAATTTATATATTATGAGACAACTGGACAAATAAAAGAAGCTGGTGGAGATGGATACCTTTCAAATATAACAGATGTTAATAAATATAGTGATGCATATCAAGCTTTAGATGTAATAGATGCATATGTTAAAAATAATGGAGGATCTTGCACTAAAACTGAACCAAAAGAAGTAGAAGATGAGTAAGAGAAGAGAATTTAGTTCTCTTTTTTTATGTTATAATTATAATAGGTGATATAAATGAAGTTAGCAGTTTTTTCTGATATACATGGAAATTATCAAGCTACAAAAGCTATACTAGAAGATATAAATAAAAATCATTTTGATAAAGTTATATGCTTAGGTGATATTATTGGTATAGGACCAAAACCAAAAGAAACGTTAGAATTAATACTAAATAGCAATATTGATATTGTGTTAGGAAATCATGAATTGTATTATACAAAAGGATTAGAAATAGATGATAAAATAACTAAAGAAGATGAAATAAAACATCATCATTGGGTTCATGAATGCATAAAAGATATACCAAAAGAAAAAATAAATTTCCCATTATTTAAAGAAATAAGTATTAATGGAAAGAAAATAATATTTCAACATTATATGTTATCTAAAAACATAGCTATTAATTCTTATCCATTTGAAACAATATCAATTAAAAATATGAAAGATATTGATGAATATTGTAAGAATATGGAATATGATTATATGTTTATAGGACATGAGCATAGAGCATTTGAAGTTCATAAAAATAATAAACATATTATATGCGTTGGTAGTAGTGGTTGTGTTAATAATAAAACATTTTATACAGTAATAGAAATAAATGATGATATAAAAATAACAAAAAAAGAAATAGAATTTGATAAAGATGATTTTATTAATGATTTAAAATCATACAATTATCCTGATAGAGATTTTATTTGCAATGTACTATTAGGAATTAATATTTGATATAATTAATTTATGAAAGGAGAAAACTATATTTAGTTTTTAGAATAGTAAATATGAAAGATAATGAAAAAAAACTTCAAGAAATGACTAAAATGAAAGAAGAAAATGATAAGCTTATGCTTAGAATAGAAATAATATTAGGTTTAATATTGTTTGTATTTTTTATGGCAGTAGTAATGATTTCCTCTTTGATTGAAATGAGTGATAGTGAGAGGTTATTGATTTTAGTTTCAGGTTTATTATTATTTCTTATCGCTTCTTTTTTCCTTTTAGAGATGGAACAAAAAGCAGGATATTATGAATGTGGTAAATGTCATCATAAATATGTTCCAACATATAAGAGCGTTCTTTTAGCAATGCATATAGGTAGAACAAGATATATGAAGTGTCCTGAATGTGGTGAAAAATCATGGCAAAAGAAGGTATTAAAATAAGTAGATAAAAGTCTACTTTTTTAAGGATCTTTACATTATAAATAATATTTTATATTTTTTTAATTTTACTTTAATGTTTATTATTTATTATCTTATTTGTAACGAGAAAACCTCGTTATATAAAAATGAACAAAAGTCATTTTTGAAAGGAGATGTTTATATGAATAATAAAATATTAATTTTTATAATTGGGGTACTAGTGGGAGCTATTTTAGCAACTGGAGGTTTTTATGCTTATACTAAATTAAGTAATAATAATCAAACTATGCAAATGCCTGGAGGAACTCCACCAGAAATGCCTAATGGAGAAAGACCTGAAATGCCTAGTGGAGAAAGACCTGAGATGCCAAATGGCCAAAGACCTGATATGCAAAATAATAATGAATCAACAAATAATTAATGGAGAAGAAAATGAGTAGAATAATAAAGTATTTTAGTATTTTACTATTGTTAGTAGTTAGTCTTTCTATTAATGTTAGTGCTTCAAGTAAGAGTATATATGTAAATTTAAATAATTTAAAATATTCAACAGATAAAAGTAATTATAAGAGTATTACAGTATATGATACATTAGAAGAGTTCTTAAAGGTTTATAATTCTAATAGTTTACCAAGTATTTATATTACTAATTTTCTATTTGATGGAGTATCATCTGTTAAAACACCAGATTTAGATGATTTTATTGAAAGTGATTCTAATGATACTAAAATTAAAACATTAGATATAAAAGTAATTAATATTAATACAACTGGTAATATAGAATTTAGTGGTAAAATTACTGGGGCAATGATAGGTGTAAATACTAATAATGTTAAAGGAAATATAAATATAGTATTAAATAATGCTAGTATAGATACAGATTCAAAAAAAGCACCTGCAATATATATTTATAATAAGGATAAAAACTATACTGATTGTATTGTGACTATAAAAACATTATCAGGAACAAAAAACTATATTGAAGGTGGAAAACTAAAAAAAGTTAGTTTAATTGGTTCTGATGAATTAAGTAAATATAGTAGTTATTATTCAAATAATAGTTTAACAAATTACAATAAATATACTTCTTATTATGGTATTTATACAAGTGATGAAGTAAAGAATATATTATTTGCAACAGTTGAAGCTGATAATGAAGATTTACAAGATGGAGATCCATATTATTTTTATAAAGCTAGTGGGGCAATAAGCTCTGATATTGATTTATATTTTGAAGGGTATGGTTATTTAAAAGTAACTAGTAAAAATAAAGAAGGTATTGAAACTAAAGGTAATTTAACTTTTAGTGGAGGAACTGGTGATTATGAAATACATGCTCAAGATGATTGCTTAAATACTACTACTGCAACTAAAGATAATGTTAGAAATGATTTAACAATTAATGTTAATTCTCTACTTGCTATTGTTGATACTGATGCTGATGAAGGAGATGCAATTGATTCAAATGGTAAATTAATAATTAATGGTGGAACAATATATGCATTTGCTCATCCAAGTAGTCCTGATGCTGGGCTAGATTCAGGGAATGGAATCTATATTAATGGTGGAACAGTAATAGTAACAGGTAATATGGCTGATGCAGTATCAAATGAATCAAAGCAAAAATTTTTATATGCTAGTTTTAATAAAATAGAATCAGATACTCTAATAGTAATTAAAGATCAAAATGATAATATAATTACTGCTTTTAATACTCAAAGAAGTATTCAAAATTTATTATATAGTAGTTCAGAATTAAATTATACTTCTTATAAAATATATACTGGTGGTAGCATTGATGGTGAAGAAAGTAATGGTTTATATACAAAAATAAATAGCTATACAAATGGTGAAGAAATACAATTTAATGAAGCTAATAGACAAGTGGATTTTAAGATGAATGATAATAGTAGCTTTATTCTAAAAGTATTAATTATAGAGATTATTTTATTAGGTATTTTTGTAACAATTTATATAATAAAAAATCGAAAATAATAAAAATATGAAAGGAGAAAAGTATGAAAGAAAATAATAATACAATATATATAGTTATAATTGCTGTTTTAGTGTTAGTTCTTGGAGGTCTTTGGTTTTTAGTAATTAATAATTCAAGTGGTGAAAATATGGGACCTGGTTCTATGGGTGATAAGATGGGGAATAATTCATCTAGTGCTACTTATAGTTCACAAAAAGAAATTACAACTGATGAAAATATTACTAGTGGAGAGTATTCTTCTACAAGCAAAGATGAAAATGCAATTTCTGTTTCTGGAAGTATTAATTCAACACTATCTAACATAACTGTTACTAAAACAGGAGATTCTGATGGTGGAGACAATACAAGTTTCTATGGAACAAATTCAGCTATAATAGCAAAAGATGGAGCAAATTTAACTATTAAAAATGTTATTATTACTAGTAATGCTACTGGAGCTAATGGAGTATTTAGTTATGGTGGAAGTGCTACAACTAATAATTCAAGTAGTGATGGTACAACAATAAATATTAGTGACTCTACTATTACCACAAGTAAAGATAATTCAGGTGGCATAATGACAACTGGAGGAGGAACTATGAATGCAACTAACTTAACTATTACAACATCTGGAACTAGTAGTGCAGCTATTAGAAGTGATAGAGGTGGAGGAGTAGTTAATGTTAATAATGGAACATATAAAACAACAGGAAAAGGTTCACCTGCAGTTTATTCAACAGCAGATATAACAGTTAAAAATGCTACTTTAATATCTGAATCATCTGAAGGAATCGTTATTGAAGGAAAAAATAGTGTAACTCTTGAAAATGTTGATTTAACTGATACAAATAAGACATTAAATGGACAGTCAACTACATATAAGAATATTTTCTTATATCAATCTATGAGTGGAGATGCAGCAAATGGAGGATCTGTATTTACATCTAAAAATTCTAAAATTACAACAAATAAAGGTGATAGTTTTTATGTAACAAATACAACAGCAACTATAAATTTAGAGAACAATACAATAGTTAATAATGATTCTACTGGCAATTTCTTAAGAATTCAAAAAGATTCTTGGGGAAAAACTGGAAGTAATGGTGGGTCTGTTACATTAAATTTAACTAATCAAAAAGCAGATGGAAATATAGTAGTTGATTCAATATCATCATTAACTATAAATTTAAAAAATTCTTCTTCATTTAAAGGAAGTATTAATAATAGTAATGAAGGAAGTGTAACATTGACTTTAGATAAAACTAGTAGTATTACACTTACTAATGATACATATCTAAAAGCACTTTCTAATGAAGATACAACAAATAGTAATATTAATACAAATGGATATAAACTATATGTTAATGGTATTTTATTAAAATAAATGCATATTTTCAATACTTGAATTAATAGAAATAATTATATATAAAAAAAGATAAAACAGTCCAAAAGACTGTTTTAATATGCTATAATAATGAGGTGTTTTAAGGAGTTAATATGATTTATACTAATAATACTAAAAAAGCAATTATTCTTGCATATAATGCTCATATGGGACAATTAGATAAAAATGGATTGCCTTATATTTTTCATCCATTTCATCTTGCAGAATGTATGGATAGTGAAGAAGAGTGTATTGTTGCATTATTACATGATGTAGTAGAAGATACAAGTGTTACAATTGAAGAACTTGAAAAAGAATTTTCAAGTGATATAATAGAAGCTATTAAATTATTGACTCATGACAAGAGTACTGATTATTTTGAATATATAAAGAAAATTAAAAATAATAAAATTGCAAAAAAAGTTAAAATAGCAGATTTACATAATAATTCTGATTTAACTAGATTAAGTAAAATAAGTAGTAAAGATTTAGAAAGATGTGAAAAATACAAGAAAGCTTTGGAAATACTTGAAGATTAATTGGAGGATCTTATGGGAAGTAGGTATTTAAAAGTAGATGCGAGTTCTTTAGAAAGAAGCGATTTTACTGGAAGTAAAAAGCGTTTATATTTTAATGATAGTAAAACTTTGGCTGATACATTTGATCAAAATGGTATAAATAAGGAAGATCAAGTTTTATTTTTATCTACTAAAGCATTTAGAGATTCATTAACAGAATTTGTGACAGGGACAAGGTTTGAAATTGAGAAAACAGATGGCGATTATATAGATGCAGTAATAAAGAAAAGAACGGATTCAATTGATTCGAATTTACATATATATTTGTTAAATGCTAAAAAATCAAATTGTACTAAAAGTGAAATAATGGATTTCTTATTTTTTTTAAATGATAATGGCAAAATTAGGTCATACCTAGAATCAATCAATGAATTTTTTATGTTAAATATGGACTTAGATTTAATATTTAAATTGTCAGAAAGCAATATGTCAACTTTAAGGAAAAGAAAAATATTATATGATAGTTATTATAAGTAGAAAAAAATATACACGAATATTTAATATTAGGGGTATTTTATATTAAAAACATCAAATGCTATAACTATGATGGAATTACTGTCAAGTGGTAGAAAGTATAGTATTCACGAATTATCAAATAAACTTGAAAATAGGAGGAATTTTTTATGGAAAAAAATATGCAAAATAATTTTGGTATTTTAAAAGAAAGAGTTAGTGATGCACTAGCAAATAGTGATTTAGAATTCATTAGAAGGGAATTGTCTAAATTAAATGATCCAACTATTTTTAGTGGAGTAGGAGGAAGTAGAGTTGCAAGTGAATTTTCTTCTAAAGTAGTAAATTTAAAAAATGGTATTATTACTATTAATAGTGAACCAAGAGATTTTATATATAGAAATAATAATGGTTTTAAAAATATAGTATCTTGTAGTTATGGTGGAAATAATTATGGAGTAAAATTATCTTTTTTAAATGAATTGAAAAAGTATCTATTATCAAATAATTCATTTGATGAAGAAGATGTAACATACTTAAAATATACAACAACTATAGAGAAGGAAAGAAGTTTTATTTCTCTTGCTGCTACGTTAATACCAGTTAGTATAATGTTAAATTATTATTTGGATGGTAGGAGTGAGAAAGAGTTAGATTTAATAAGTGAATCTAAGTTTAATTTTGAAAGTGAAAGTGAAATATATGAAATATTTAGTGGATATGATACTAGTAGTGCATCCACTTATTTGGAAAGCACTTTAATTGAAAGTGGTATTGGTATTCCTATTGTTCATGATAAATATGATTATTGTCATGGTAGAAGTACACTTGAAATGAATTATAAAACTAATATTATTTATTTTAATAGAAATACTGAATTTGATAAGATGATGTTAGAAGAATTAAAAAAATATAGCAATAATATAATTATTATTAATTCTATGTTTAAAGATCAAATATTAGATGATTATCAAATGTTAATACAATGTATGTATTTAACAAAATATATTGCTTCTAAGAAGAAAAAAGATTTATCTAATGTTGAATATTCTCCAATAGTTAAAAAACTATATAGGTATAATGGACAAATATAATTATTAATATTATACTAATAATAATTGAGGAGGTAAAAATGAAAAAGTATATTAAAGAATTGATAATATTATTTATTCAATTATTAGTATTTTATATATTACCTTTGTCTGCTGGACCAACTGATGGTATGGGACTTGTAGTACTCATTATACTTGCTACATTTATTTTATCAATTATATTAGGAATAATATCAAAAGAAAAAATAAAATATTTATATCCTATAATTATTTCAATATTATTTATACCATCTGTATTCATTTATTATAATGAGTCTGCTTTAATTCATTCTATATGGTATTTAGTTATTTCAATAATTGGATTATTTATAGGAATAATAGTAAAAAAGATAATAAAATAATAATAGTTTTAATTATCTTTTTATATGTAATAAAAAACTTCAAAAATAATCAATAATTTGATAAAATTAAAATAGGAAGAGGAGAGTTATGAAAAAGAGAAAAATTATTTTTATAGTAATACTATTTTTTATTGGAATTGTAAAAATAAACGCAGCTTATCTAAATAGTTATGTTTCAAAATATACAAATCCTGATGGAAAAGAAATTACAATTTATATTACAGGAGATGAGTATTTTAGATATGCTCATGATAAGAAAAAGAATGTACTTATAAAAAATGATTTAGGATATTATACGTATGCTACTTTAAAAGATGGTAAAGTTGTAAGTACAAATATTATTTATGATAATAAAAATATTCCATCTAATACAATTAAAGTTAGCGATATTGATTTAAGTAAAAACCAAGAACTAGTTCATAATTTTGAAAATAATAATATCAAAAAGGAATCATTTACTAGTAGTAAAAAGAGAAGCCAAAAAGAAGGTAGTATAGAAAATGTATTAAACTTTAATACTACAATTGTATTTATAAGATTTAGTGGTGAAAATGAATTTGTTAATGATTCTTTTATATCTTCTTTACAAGGAGTACTTGGTAGTACTAATAATGATGAAACAGGTCTTAAAAGTTATGTTAATAAAGTGACTGAAGGTCATGTTAATGCTAATAGTAATGTATTACAAATAAATAATAAAAATAAATATTATTCTTATTTATCTACACATCCAAGAGGATATTTACAAGCATATTCTTCTAAAAACACATATGGTTTTACATCAAGTGATGAAGGAGATAGAAGATTAATAGAAATATTACTAGATGCTGTAAGTTCACTTCCTGAAACAGCAAAAGAAAATGTAGATGCTAATGGGGATGGAAAAGTTGATAATTTTATATTCATAGTAAGTGGATATTCTGATGATTGGTCAGATCCATTATGGCCACACAAATGGAATTTAAGAGCATTTGGAAGTTCACTAATGTATTCAAATGCATTAGTAGATACATATAACTTACAATTTGCTGACAGTGGTGATTTAAGTGGTAAAGAATCTGTATTTTGTCATGAAACTATGCATAGTTTGGGACTTCCTGATTTATATAGATATAGTTATGATGGTGATCCTGTAGGATACTGGGATATGATGAATATAGATCAAGAAGGAAGTTATGTTACAACACAGATTAGAAATAGATATGGTTATACTAAAACATCAGGTGAAAAATGGAGTAGTGAACCTACTGTTATTAGTAAGAGTGGAAAATATGAGCTTAATTTAGCATCTACTAATAGTGGAATTAGATCTTATAGAATAAATACTTCTGATTCAAAGCAATTCTTACAACTTGAATATAGAGGAACAAGTGGAGATATTTATGACTATAATTTACCTTATAATGGACTTATAGTTTCTAGAATTAATACGAACTATACTGGAAACGAAGGAAATGGATATGATACAGAAGATGAGTATTATATTTATCGTCCAAATGAAACAAATTATCAGGGTGAATATGGTGATGGAGAGGGTGATATAGATTTAGCTGCTATTAGCCCATGTCCTAAGAATGCAAGTTGTTCAAATGTTAGAGGAAATAGTAATGTTAATAGTAATGTTACAAGTGGTGCATTTACTCTTGAAAATGGAACTAATACAAGAGTTGTCATAAAAAATGTACAAATATCAGAAACAAATAAAATCAAATTTAGTATCTTCTTAAATGGAGATGTTGCTTATTTAGAAAATGATTCATATATAGGTACTGTAGGTGATACATATAATGTAAGTCCAGTTTATGTAAGTACTGTATATAATGCAACTTGTACTTCAAGTGATAGTAGTATTGCTACAGTTGACTCTTCTTGTAATGTAACCTTAGTTGCACCTGGTCAAACAACAATAAATGTTAGTATTAATGGTAAAACATATTATTCAAGTGTAGAAGTATTACCTGCTAAGATTGATAGTATTACTGCTAGTATCAATAATGCAGAAAGAATTAAATTAACTTATAATTTACTTGGTTATGAACCTGAAACATATTTAATATATAGAAGTAATGATGGTGTTAATTTTACACTAATAGATGAAACTACCCAAACAACATATTATGATACTAATTTTGACTTTGGTAATACATATTATTATAAAGTTGGATTTAGATATAATGGAACAGATTATAATACTGATAAAATAGTAACTGTTAATACATTAGATTATCTACCTAGTAAAACTGTTATAAATACTAATAATGCAAATACAATTAATAGTGCAACAATTACATTTAAAGATGTTAATGCTGATGGATATAACATTTATGTAAGTGATAATCCTATCGGACCATTTGAAAAGCTTACAAGTGTTAATACTACAACATATACATTTACTGATTTAGAAGTAGCTAAAAACTATTATGTTAAAGTTGGTTCCTATAATGTCACTAATTCTAATCCATATGAAGCAGAATATTCAGATGTTGTTATTGTTAATACAAGAGAAAAATTAATTGAAGCAACAAAGATTACTAATGGACAATTAATTTCTCTTGATGAAATTAGAATAACTTATAATGCAAAAGAAAATGCAACAGGATATAATATTTATGTAAGTAATAATAATAAAGATTTTGAATTATTAAAAGAAGATAATAAAGGATTAGGATATACTCATGAGGGAATTGAATTTGGTAAAACATATTATTATAAAGTAAGTGCAATATTAGATAATACATACGAAGGATATAGATCAAATTCATATAAGGTAGTAGCAAATCAAATTACTCCTCAAAATTTTGAAGTTAAAAGTAATGGTTATGAAAGTATATTAATTAGCTATGAAGAAATACAAAATGCAGATGGTTATGAAATATATTATTCAGAAGATAATGTTAAATTTAAGAAATTGATTACTACAACATCTACAACTTATACACATAAGAAATTAAAGTTTAAAAAATCATATTATTATAAAGTAAGAAGTTATAGAGTAGTTGATGATAAAAATGTTTATTCAAACTTTACTGCTGTTTTAAATGCTAAACCATTAACTAGCTCTCCAAGAGTGACTATTAGTCAAGAAGATAATGGAATTATTAAATTAAAATATAGTTCTGATAGTTATGCTAATAGTTATAAAATATATATTAAAAAATCTGATAGTGATTATTCATTATTAACTACTACATCTAAACTTGAATATACTATTAAGAATCTAGTTTTAGGTGAAAAAGTATTTATTAAAGTAGTAAGTTATAAAGATAAAACAAAAGGTAATGAGAGTGTTATAGAATATGACGTTACATTAAGAAGTCCTGTTATTAAATTAGATACAAATACTAATACAATAAGTATAGATGGTGTAAAAAATGCAACAGGATATAATATTTATAAGTGTGAAGTGGATTGCGAATTAATTGCTAATACTACTAATTTAACTTATACAAGTGAACAAATTAATAATAATGGAATGTATGCATATTATGTAGTAGCTTATAATAATGATTATTTAAGTTATAAATCTAATATAGTAAGTAATATATCTAAATATAATATTGAATCATTTAATGCTGTTGCTTCAAATAGTAATGAAGTAACAATAAATGTTAATACAAATAATAGTTTTGATGGATATGAATTATATGCTTCACAAAATAAAAAAACTGGATTTAAAAAAGTAGTTGATTCTAAAAATATAGAATTTAAATATAATAAAACAATTATAAATAATACATATTATTTTAAAATAAGACCTTATAAAGTTTATAGTAATAAAAAAGTATATGCTTCTTATTCAGAAGTTGTTACATATAAACAAGTATTAAATAAAATTAATAGTATTGAGTTAACAAATAATACAAATAATTCAGTTAAAATTACGTTTGATAAAGTAAATAATGCTAGTGGTTATTATTTATATTATAGTAGTGATGGTGAAAATTATACTAAAATAGCTACTTTAAAGACTAATAGTTATATTCATAATTCATTAACTTATCATAGTACTGCTTATTATAAAGTAAGAAGTTATATGAAAGTTGATGGTAAGAAAATAACAAGTGCATATGGAGAAGCAAAAAGTATAGAAGTAAAAAGCCCTATTCCAAAATATACAATAACATCTTTAAGCTTTACATCTGTAAGAATAGATATTGATGGATCTAGTACTAATACATATGTTATAAATTATGGTATTAGTGAAAATAGTTTAACCAGTGGTGTATTAGTTAATGGAAATACTATTACAATATCAAATTTAAATTCAATGAATACATATTACTTTAAAGTAATGCAAAAAGTTAATGGAGTAAATGGAGATGGAGAAGTAAAATCTCATAGATTAAATGCTTTAACTCCAAATGTTAATTATGTTATAAATAGTAATAATAAAGCAACATTAAATTGGGATTCTATTGGTGATAATGTATTCTATGAAGTATATTTACAAAACAATAAAATATATGATGGAAATCTTACTTCTTTAGAACAAGAAAATTTAGTTACTGGAAAAGAATATACATATAAATTAAGAAGTTATATTATTGTTAATGAAGAAAAAATATATTCAAATTATAAAGAAGTTTCTGTTAGATGTTTATTTGATAAAATAGATTCATTTATTACTACAATCAATTCTAATTTAAATATATTAACTATTGATTTTGATAAAGTAAAAGGAAATGTAGCATATTATAAATTATTATATACAAATTCATTAAATAGTGAATTTAAAGATATGGCTGTTACTAACACTAATAGGTTTAGTAATGTAAGTGTTGAACCAGGAAAAACATATTACTTAAAAGTTGTTGCTGTTTCTTTATATAAAGATGAAGAATATTATGCAAGTGATAGTAATATAGTTACATTTAAGGCTATACCATATACAACAAATATGATAAATAAAACTGATGTAACTTATAATTCACAAAAAATAAGTTGGTCTAAAGTAAATGATATTAGTGGATATGAATTATACTTTAGTACTAAAGAAAAATCTGGTTATAAAAAATTAACTGCTATAACATCTAATTCATATGTTCATAAATCATTAAAGCCAAGTGTAAAATATTATTATAAAGTTAGAACATACAAAACAATTAATGGTAAAAAGTATTATTCTAATTATTCAGAAGTATTTACTTATTCACCAAGGCCAGCCTCTGTTAAGAATTTAAAAGTTACTAGATATAAACAATCTGCTTATATGAATAAGATTACTTGGTCTAAAGCAAGTTATGTAACAGGATATTATGTTTATACTAGTTATGATGGTGCAAATTATAGCTATATAGGACAAACTACAAGTACGTCATTTATTGATAAAGATGCTTCTTATTCTGGTACATATTATAAAGTTAAATCTTATAAAACAGTAAGTGGAAAGAAATACTTTAGTAATTACTCTGATGAAGTTTATATGAGAAGTCCTATTTTACCAGAGTTTAGTATTACAAATTTAAGTACTCAATATAGTGATATATTATTCTCTGTTAAAGGATTTAGAAATTATGGTTCTAAAAAACTAACTATATTATCTAGTGGAGCATATTCTATAGATAATGATTATGGTAGTTTTAATAGAAAAATGTCTCTTGCTGACTTAAATACTGGTAATAAAATAAGCAAAGTTGTTATAAATGCTAATAGTGAGCAAACTATAGCATTTAGATTTAATAGTTCTACATGGATTGATGATAAAACTTGTTATTTCTTCTATATAGTATATGACGGAGTAAAATACAAAGTTGGAACATCATACTATTACGGAACTCGTTATGATTTTGCATAAAAGCTAACATTAGTTAGCTTTTTTAATTGTTTTATAAAAATAATTGTGTTATCATATAGAACCATGTGGTGATTGGTTATGGATAAATCAGAATTATTAGAAATTAGAAAAGTGATAGAAGATATTAAATTAAAAGGATTACAAGCAAATCATATTGTTAAATTATATAATTTACTTGGTAATAAAAGAATTCCCCTTAAATTTGATAGTAATGCTCTTAGTTCTGCTTCTTTTAATCCATGTTTTATGAATATAAGTGTTAATTTGAATAGAAGTATTATATGGGCAGAATCAATGCTAGATAGTTCTAAAGAATACTTTAATTTATATAATCCAGAGTTAATAAAAGCATATTTAACTGTTTGTATGATGGCACATGAAGTAGAACATTCAAATCAAAAATTAATTGCTGATGGAGTAAAGAAACCAAATTATGCATATAAAAAGCAAGCATATAGTGATCTTTATGGTGTTATTATGCCAAAAGAATATAAAACTTTAAAACCAATAGCATCATTTAAAGATGCACTTAGACTAACTAAATATAGAATTGATGAATATAATTTTATTTTAGAAAGAAATGCATCTATAGCAGGTTATAACTTAGCATCACTAGTAGCAGATGCTTGCCATGATAGAGAAGCATTATCATATTTGATATCTACAAGAAATGCATTTTTAATGCAAGGATATACAAATAATAGAAGTGGAACATTAAAACATACATATCAAAAATTAGGTATGATGAAAGAGTATAATAGATTACAAATAGATGATAATATTTCTTTGGATGAAAGAATTAAAGAAGGATTAGAATTAAGTGAAGATGAAAGAAATGTTTCTTTATTATTATTAAGAAGTAGTATGAAATTTAAACAAAAAAAGCAACTTTAAT
>CAMKMS010000023.1 GCA_946413985.1 uncultured Mycoplasmatota bacterium | reverse complement strand
AATGGAGCAGGTGATGGGAATCGGACCCACGTTAGCAGCTTGGAAGGCTGAAGTTCTGCCATTAAACTACACCTGCATTTTTTCTTAATGCAAGTAATATTTTACGTTAAATTTATTATTTTGTCAACTAGAACTTAAGCCAATTTTTAAAAAATACTTATTTTTAAATCTTTATAGATAGTGATAATTGTAGTATAATATAATCATATAATGATTATTGGGAATACTATAAGTAAATAAAAAGTAGTAAAAAAGAATAAAATATAGTATAATAGTTTGGCCAAGGGAAGGTGTAATTAATGAGTAGAAGAAGAAAAAATAGACAAGATAATGCAATGTTAATTATTTTAATATTAATATTAATAACATGTTTTGTAGTAATTGGTGTTTTATTTTACAAATATTTCTATGCTGGTGTAAGTAATAGTAAATATGGTAACAGATTAGATGGAATTGAAAATTATAAGTTGAGTGAAACACTAGAAACTGATATAAGCAAGCTATATGCTAAAGAGTCATCTGTTAACAAAGCATCAATAACAATAGAAGGCAAAATTATTTATATTAATATAGATTTTAAAGAGTCTATTAAAACAGATAAAGCTAAAACATTGGCTGTAAAAGCACTTGATAAAATAGGTAAAGATAATCTTACATTCTATGAAGTTCAATTTGTACTTACATATAGTGGAAAAAATGAGAATAAGAATTTTCCTATATTTGGTACTAAGAATGCTAACAGCTTGAAAGTTGTTTGGTGAAAATTATGAAAAATAAAAAGAAAAGAACACTTCTAATAGTGTTTATAATAATACTTGCAATTGTTTTATCATTTTTTGGAATATTATATTATATATCAAGTACTGTTAATAACTATACTTATAATGAAAAGACATGGATTAATGAAAATTTAAATAAATCAATAGATGTTTATGTGGATCCAACACTTCCAGTATTTTCTAGTAGTGGAAAAGGTGTTTATTATGATTTTTTAAATGCTTTAAAAGAAGATACTAATCTTAATATTAATATAATATCTGAAGAAAAGAGTAGTTATAAATTTGTTAGCAAAAACAAAATAGATGATGATGATGTAGTATTTTATCGTGACCATTTTGTTGTTCTTGGATATAATACAAGTATTAATAAATTAGAAGATTTAGATAATAAAAAGATCGGAATTATAGAGACTGATAAAGAAAGTGTTTCATATTATTTAACTGAACATAAGAATATTACAATTAATACTTTTAAGACATTTAGTGAATTATCTACTGCTTATACTAATAAGAACATTAATTATATGGTAGTACCAATGTATAAATATTTAAATGAAATAATATCTAGTAAAAGCTATGATATATTATTCCATTTAGATGGATTATATTCATATTATTGTATTGATATAAATGAAGAGGGTAATGTTAATTTAAATGGAATATTAACTAAGTTCTATAATAGATATAGTAAAAGATCAAATGAATTAATTAATAAATACTTTTTAGAATTATATTATGATATAAAAAATTATACAGAACTACAAAAAGATTCAATAATAAGTGATGATTTTATTGTAGGATATATAGAAAATCTTCCTTTTGAAGGTGAGATTGCACGTAGATTTACTGGAGTTACTGATACTTATTTAAGTAAGTTTAGTACAATGAGTGGCGCAACATATAAGTATGTTGAGTTTAAAGATACTAAAGAGTTAAGTAGAGCATTAGATGAAAAGAAAATAGATTTAGCACTTAATTATTATTCTATTAGTGATGAGAATTATATAAATACAAGAACATTAGGACCTAGTGAATATGTTGTTCTTGCTCATGCCAATAATAATATAGTTATTAATTCTTTATATAGTCTTGTTGATAGTAATGTTTCAATGCTTAATAATATGAACTTAAAATACAATATGGCTAGTAAAAATCTGTTTGAAATAAATGATTATACTAGTGTTAAGAGTTTACTTAAAAATATAGATGAGAAATCAATTATAATTGTTGAAAAAGAAGTATATGATTATTATAAAGATTCATCTTTAAGACATTATAGTATTAGATATTTTGATACTATAAAATTAAATAATACTTTCTTATTAAATAAAGATAATAGTGCATTTAATAGTTTATTTGATTTTTACTTAAGTACACTTAGTTCAAATGAAGTAAAAAATGAAAGTGTAGTAGGAGTTATTGCTTCTTTAAAGACAAATAGAATATTGGATTTCTTAATATCTAATTTAATATTTATAGTTATTGGAATTTTAGTATTATGTTTCTTAATATATATTATTATTAGAACACATATGAATTCTAAGAGAATAAAGAAAGAAGATAGACTTTATTATTTTGACGCTATGACTAATTTGAAAAATAGAAATTATCTAAATGATAATATTGATTTTTGGTCAAGTACTAAAGTATATCCTCAAGCAATAGTAGTAATTGATATAAATAAATTAAAAGTATTAAATGACAAAATTGGTCATGAAGCAGGGGATGCCCAAATTAAGGCTGTTGCTAGTGTTCTTATTAAAACTCAAAGAGATAATTCTGAAATAATGAGAACTGATGGGGATGAATTCATAGTATATTTAGTTGGTTATGATGAAAAGAAAATAGGTACTTATATTCATAAATTAAATCGTGAATTTTCTACAAGCTTACCTAATAAAGACTATGGTGTTTCAATAGGATATAAAATGATTACTAATGATGAAGTAAGTATTGATGATGCTATTAATGATTCATTGAATATGATTAATAAATCTAAGAGGGCACAAGAATGAGAAAAGGAACAAAATATTTAGGTGAATTAATCACTTCAAAGGAGTTCCAAATTTTACCTGGTAATATAGCATATTCACTTTGTTTATCTATTGTACCAATTATTACAGTTATTATTTATATATTATCGAGTTTAAAAATTGATTCAGATATAATAAATAATACATTAATTCAAGTAATACCCAAAACAATTATAGATTTTGTTAAGCCATTGTTTTCAACAGATGCATCTGCTAATCAAATATTAACAATATTTTTGAGTTTATTTGTTATTACTAATGGATGTGATACTATAATAGCAACAAGTAATACAGTTTTTGGAATAGATAGTAAAATTGGTATTAAAAGAATTGTTAAATCATTAATACTAGCTATTATACTTGTTTTGCTTCTTGCATTCGTTATGATAGTTCCATTGTTTGGTAAAACTATTATAAATGTAATAGGTATGTTTACGAGTTTTATATCTGAACATGAAGTAATTATTAATAATTTATATTCTTTACTTCAGATGCCTGTATCATTACTTGTTATGTATTTTACTTTAAAACTAATTTATATTATTGCCCCAGATGATAAAATAAAAGGTAAATATGTTACAAAGGGTGCATTATTTACAACGGTATCTTGGTTAATTATTACTATGGTATTTTCATATTATATTAATAATTTAGCTGATTATAGTTTAATATATGGAAACTTAGCAAACGTAGTAATATTACTATTTTGGTTATATATACTTGCATATATATTTGTAATAGGTCTTTTCTTAAATAGAAAGAATACTGAAGTAGAGAAGAAGAGAACAAATAAAATAGCACTTGATGAAATTAGAAAGAAAGTAATAGAAAATCAAAAACAAGGATAATGTTTGACATTATTCTTGTTTTTTTAGTGTTATATTATTGTTGGTGATTATATGAGAGTTAAAATATTTGATGAATCTCATGAAAAGGATTTAGAAATGAAAATAAATGAGTTTTTAAATAATGATATAGAAGTTATTGATATTAAATTTAATAGTAGTGTATCTGTTTTTTCAGAAGAACAGATATATTGTTTTAGTGCGATGATTGTATACATAAAAAAAGATAAGTAATAACTTATCTTAGTATTATTATTGCAACTATAGTAGCAATTAGTATTGTAATTACTATAAAGTATTCTGCAAATGTTTTGATTGTGAATCCTGTATTATTTGTATTTTTTGGCTTTAGAGAAGTTCCACCTTCTTCATTTTGAGTTGAATGCATTTCATCAAATACTTCTTCTGCATAAACACTTGCAGCTCTTCTTAATGCCTCTAATTCTTCAAGTGATAATTCTTCACCATTAAATAGTTTATCATTTAATCTTATATATTCTTGTTTTGATATTAGTTGAGTACTTATATCTTTATTTTCTTGAAGTGGAGTATTGCTCATAGTAGCATTACCATCTTTTACTATATGTGCTTCTACATGATCACTTTTATCTTCTGTAGTAACTATATCATTATTTGCTTTTAATACATGAGTGTCTATAGAAGAATTATGTTTAATAATATCTTGTGTACGTGCATTTCGAAGTGAATCATTTGTTTTAATAAATTCTAACATATTTACTTGTTTTGAATTTAATTCATCCTCTTTAACATCTCTTGTACTTAATAATTCCATTTCATCTGCATAATATTTTTGAAGTTCACGATGGAACTTTTCTGGATCTATTTTTTCATCTGGGCCAAGACTTGCTAATTTTTGTTTATAGAATTCTTCTACTTTAGGAGTTTTACTTATATCTGTTAAATGAACTTCTCCGTATGGATCAATATATTTAATATGTTTTTTATCATGTAACCATACTATTTGAATACTATTAATTCTATCAGTTGAGTTTTTCATCATCTTGTTTTGTTCTTCTTTACTTTGTTCTGCCATTCCAGCAACTTTAAGTAAATTATTGAAGTAATTTTCTATTTCTGCTTTATCATATTTGTCTGTTATTTCTTTAATATCAGCTTTTTCTAGTAATTTAACAGCATCTTCATTAAAAGCACTAAAGTTTAAACTGGCTTCTCCAAGTTTTTCATATAATGCTTTTACTGTTTCTAAATCATCTTTTAATCCTTCAACTTCATCAATATTAAAGTGATATTTATCAGCTATTTGTTTAGCATAATAGTTTATTAGTGTATCTTCTAATGAATAACCATAATTAATAGTTAGAGTATTTCCATCTTCAAGACTAATTTCTTTTACTGCTTCTAGTTCAATAATATCATCAAGCATTCTTCTTAAAAGTTTTCCTCTTAATTCTTCCATACTATTACATGCTAGTAAGGTAACATTAGTATATGTCATTTCTAATAATGTACGCAAACTATTTTCTGGTAAAAATTTACCATATGTTTCCATTATTTGTTTTTTTAGTAGTTCTTCAACTTGTTTTATTTTATTTAAAGCAGCATCCATTTCATCCATTCTAATCACTCCCACTATTACAATATAAGTATATAATTATTTAAGTATCTTTTCAACTTTTTTTTTGAGTTTATGTATGCTATAATAATGGTACATTAATTGATGTGGAGGTGGAAATGTGAAAGTTATATTTTTGACTGATGTTAAAAAGCAAGCTAAAAAAGATGAAATTAAAGATGTAAAAGATGGATATGCTACATATTTAATTAATAATCATTTAGCAGTCGCTTATTCTCTAGGTAGTGTTAATGTACTAAATAAACAAGTAAAACAAAGACAAGATGAAGAGGAAGCTAGAATATTAGAATGTAACAAGATAAGAAAAACTCTTGAAAATAAAAATATTAAATTTAAAGTTAAAACAGGAGAAATGGATAAAGTTTTTGGAAGTATTTCAACTAAACAAATTAGTGAAGAACTATCTAAAATGGGATATAATATTGATAAAAAGAAAATAGAAGTTTTATCTGATATTAATACACTTGGAACACATCAAGTAAAAATAAACTTACATAAGAAAGTTTCATTTAATATTAATGTAATACTAACAAAATAATATAGGAGGAAATATGCCAAGACGTGAACCTCAAAATATAGAAGCTGAAATATCTGTACTTGGTTGCGGTTTTTTAGAAAAAGAAGCACTTGATAAAATAATGGATGAAGTCAGCGATGATATGTTTTATAATGAAGCAAATAAAACTATTTTTAAAGCTATGAAATCTCTTCATATAGAAGGCGTACCAGTTGATGTTAATACTGTTTGTAATGAGCTTGATAAAAATAAAAGTTTGTCTAAAGTAGGTGGAGTAGAATATGTAACAGAAGTAATAAATTCTGTTCCTTCAACTGCAAATTTAAATTATTATATTAAGATTATTTTTGAAAAGGCAATATTAAGAAGTTTAATAGATAAAAGTACTAAAATTCAAGAAGATTGTTATGAAGAGAGTGAACCAGTAGTTGATATAGTTGAGAATGCTGAGAGGAATATTCTTGGTGTTTATAATGATAAATTAGGTCGTGATATAAAGAGAATTCAAGATTTACTTCCTGAAGTTCAAAAAGATATGGAGGCTCTAGCTGATTCTAAAACTGAGTTTACTGGTATTAGAACTGGATTTTATGATTTTGATAATTTAACTCGTGGTCTTCAAAAGAATCAAGTTATCATAATAGCTGGTCGACCTGGTAGTGGAAAAAGTGCATTTGCTTTAAATATTGCACTTAATGCATCTATTCATGAAAAGAAGAGTGTTGCATTTTTCTCACTTGAAATGGGTGCTGAAGAAATAATTAAAAGGATGTTTGGATGCGTTGGTAAAATAGATGGAGACGTATTAAAAACAGGAAAACTTAAGAATACTGACTGGAGAAAATGGAATGAAGTATATAGTGAATTATCCGATTCTAAGTTCTATCTTGATGACTCTGGTGGTATGACAGTTAGTGAAATAAGAAGAAAATGTAGAAAGTTAAAAAATTCAGAAGATGGACTTGATTTAATAGTAATAGATTACTTGCAATTACTAAGTAGTTCTGCAAAGTATGCTGGACAAAGAGTTCAAGAGGTTAGTGAGATCAGTAGAGATATTAAAAAATTAGCTATGGAACTTCAAATACCAGTAATAGCACTTGCACAACTATCACGTAGTGTTGAACAAAGAAGAGGAGATGATAGTAAGCCAAAACTATCAGACTTAAGAGAATCAGGTTCAATCGAGCAAGATGCAGATATTGTTTTATTCTTACATAGTGATGAATATGGAAAATATAATGGAAATTTAAATAGAAAAATTGAATTATTAATTGCAAAACACAGAGCAGGTAATGTTGGTAGTGTTGATTTAATATTCAAAATGAATACGGGGTCTTTTGAGAATTTTGCAAAGGGTGATGAATAATAATGAATGAAAATGAATATTCATTTAAGAGTATTTTATTAGGTATAGTTCTAATTTCATTTGCTTTATATATGTGTTTAACGTTTAATCCACAGGAAAGAAATATAAATCATTGTTATCAGGTTTATTTGCAAGGAGAGAAAATTGGGCTTATTAATTCAAAAGAAAGATTATATGAACTAATTGATAAGGAACAACAACATATAAAAGAAAAATATAAAGTAGATAAAGTTTATAGTCCACGAGGTCTTGAAATACGAGAAGTAAATACTTTTAATGATAATATAGTGAGTGAAGAGGAAATATATGAAGAAATAAAAGATTTAGATTCTTTTACTATTGAAGGTTATGAAGTAAATATTAAAGATTCAAATAATAAAAAGAAATCATTTTACATATTAAATAAAGATGATTTAGATAAAGCAATAAAAAATGTAGTTTTATCATTTGTTAGTGAAGATGAGTATAATAAATATTTAAATGGTGAATCTCTTAAAGAAAAAGAGGGTAAAGAAATAACTAATATATATTTAGGAAATGAAGTAACTATTAAAAAGACTTATGTTCCAGCTGATGAAAATATTATCACTGATGAGAATACTTTAAATATGTATTTCTTATTCGGAAGAACTAATTTACAAAAGAAATATAAAGTTAAATCAACAGATACGATTGAAAGTATAGCTTCTAAAAATAAAATGGGTGTTGATGACTTTTTAGTAGCTAACCCAGATATAGTAGGTGTTAATGCTCTTATTGCAGCAGGTCAAGAAGTAATAGTTGATCCTATTAATCCATTATCATCTATAGTTGTTGAATCATTTGAAACAGAATATCAAAAATTAAAATATGAAACTAAAATTCAATTTGATAAAACTTTAAATGCTGATGAAACTTATGTTAAACAAGCTGGTAGTAATGGACTTGCTAAAGTTACGTTCGCGACAAAAGAAGTGAATGGAAAGGTACAAAAATCAGCTCAAGTTAAAAGTGAAATAATTAAACCTGTTGTTAATAGAATAATTGTTTATGGCGCTAAGAATGTAATTTACTATGGTAATACAACATATTGGGCTTGGCCAACAGTTAAACCATTTAGACAAAGTGATACTTTCGGATGGCGTATTCTAAATGGTGAACCTAACTTCCATAAAGGTATTGATATTACTGGTACTGCTAAAAAGGATATTTATGCTATTCAAAGTGGAGAAGTAATAATGGCTCAAGGAGGATGGAATGGTGGATTTGGAACTGTTATTAAAATAGATCATGGTAATGGTTATGTTTCAATATATGCTCACCTTAGTAAGTATCTTGTTAAAAAAGGAGACAAAGTTGAAAAGGGACAATTAATTGGTGTAATGGGAGATACTGGTTTATCTTATGGTACTCACTTACACTTGGGTATTCAAAAGAATGGACAATATATTAACCCTTATAATTTGTATAAATAATGATAAAGATTATCTGTGTTGGTAAAATTAAAGAAAAATATTTAACTGATTTAATTAATGATTATTTGTTAAGGATTAGTAAATATCATAAAGTAGAAATAGTTGAATTAAAAGACAGCAATATAAAGAAAGAATCACTTGAAATATTAGAAAGTGTAAAGCAAAGTGACTATAATGTTTTACTTGACATAAATGGTGAAGAGTTTACATCTTTAGAGTTTGCAAATTTCATTTCAAATGTATTTACTAATGTAAATGGACGTATTACTTTCATAATTGGTGGAAGTAATGGAGTAGATGATTCTGTTAAAAAAATTGTTCAAAAAAGAATTTCATTTTCACACCTTACTTTTCCACATGGATTATTTAGAGGAATTTTGCTTGAACAGTTATATAGATCGTTTAAAATACTAAATAATGAAAGCTATCATAAATAATGATAGCTTTTTAAATTGGTAACTTATGTATCTTTAAAAAATATTGATTTTGCCTTAAAATCTGATATAATTATAAATAGAGGTATAAATATGATTGGTAATGATTGGGACAACTTATTATCTTCTGTATGGAAGAGTGAAGGATTTCATAAATTTATGAAAAAAGTAGATAACGAATATAAGAATTATACTTGTTATCCTGAATATAACAACATTTTTAATGCACTAAAATTGACTCAATATAAAGATATAAAAGTAGTAATAATTGGACAAGATCCATATCATGGAGAAGGTGAAGCACATGGTCTTTCATTTAGTGTAAGACGTGGTGTAAAATTACCGCCAAGTTTACAGAATATATTTAAAGAACTTCATGATGACTTAAATATTGATATTCCAAATTGTGGTGATTTAACTCCTTGGGCACAAAACGGAGTACTTTTATTAAATAGCATTTTATCTGTTAGAAAAGACTCGCCGCTTTCACATAAAGATCTGGGATGGCAATTATTGACTGATCATATTATTAAATTAATAAATTTAAAGGCTGAACCAGTAGTATTTATATTATGGGGAAGCTTTGCTAGGAGTAAAAAACAATTTATTACAAATAAAAAACACTTAATAATAGAAAGTGTTCATCCAAGTCCATTATCTGCATATAATGGTTTCTTTGGAAGTAGACCATTTTCAAAAGCAAATAATTTTTTAAAGCAAAATAAAATAAAAGAAGTCGATTTTAGACTTCCAAATTATTAAAATTATTATCCATTTCTATTCCCTCGATTAATTCATTAAGTTTATACTTTTTAATCTTTGAAATGATATTATAAGGGAATTTTTTAATCATGCCATTAAATACTAAAGTATATTTATTATGATATGTTCTTAAAGAAACAATATTAAGTTCATTTTCATTATATTGATCAATTAATTCTTTAAAAGATTTACTTTCTCTTGCATTTGGATTATCACTTCTTATTTGCATTATTTCTTTAAAACATTTATTAATTATTTTTTCACTTTTGAATGAATCTAATGAATCAATATTTAACTGTTTTACTTGATTAAATGCTATGCTTTCTATTTTATATTTCTTAATAGTATAATCGATTATTTCTAATATTAAATCATATTTAATTTTAAATTTATCTAAGCATTCACTTTCTGAATCATCTAATCTTTCTTTAGTAAGATATAATTTATAGCTATTTGATTTATATATAATAAATAACAAAAATACAAGTACTATAAGTGTATCAATAATAGTTAATATTATATTTAATGTTGTCATTTACTTTCACATCCTTATTATAATTATAGCAAAAAAAAAGATTTATTTAAAGAGTAGAAAATAAATCTTGTAAATTAATGAATCATGAAAGTGTATTTCTACAATTTCTGAACCAATTATATGTCTAAAAATGTAATATCCTAGAAACATACAAGCTATTATTATAGATATAGTATTTTCTAGTTTTTTATTTATTTTTATTTTTTTTATAATTAAAAAAATATAAGTAGGTAATACAACCATTACTACTGGCCAGAGTGCATGAAAGTAGAAAGAAGATTTAAAGTCTAACTTAAATACACTAAAGAATGCTCTTGTCATTCCACACATTGGGCAAGGAATACCGGTTATAAAATAAAAAGGGCAAGCATATAAATCAAGGTATGCAAGAATACCAAAAGTAAGTACAATAAAAAATACAATAACATATGTTATGTATTCTTTATTAAATTTCATTATTTAGAATATTCACCATTTACGAAAGTTACTTCTTCAGTATCTTTATAAGCAGCGCCATATACTTTAGTTAAGCACATAATCCAGTCGATTAATGCCCAAATTCCACATCCACCAGCTGTAAGTAGTTTTAAAATTCCAAGTCCAACTTGACCTCTCATGAATCTGTCAACTCCAAGTCCACCTAAAGCCCAAGTAAATAACCAGCAAAATAAATGCTTATTGTATTTTTTTTCTTGACTTTCCATAATACTTCTCCTTTTCCTCTTACATTTATATTTAAATTATAGCATAATACTTTTTTTATGTAAATTATTTTGCATAAATTATTTCATCTTCGAATTCAAAAAAGTCTATATATATCATTAGTATAAGATAATGCTTATTATTTTCTTCATCATATAATACTAGATTATCTCTTCCTGCATTCATTATTATTCCTTCAAAAACTCTATCTCTCCACTCAACTGAATCACTAAATGATGCATGTGCTTTTACTTTTTTTCCTTTATTATTTCTTAGTATATTTTCTATATAACTTTCTTCCATAGTAAATGGAGTAGTTGGAATAATTGGATTTTGTGTATCTCTTTCAAAATTATTTATAAAAACTGGTGTTTCATAATAACTACCATTCATTAAATAAATCATCTCCTTACTAATAATTGATGAAATCATTTAAAAATAGTGAAAAATATGGTACTATATAAAAAGAATGTATATGGAGGTTGTTATGGAAAGTAATAGTATGGTTTATCAAGGAAATATTATAACTAGTGAGTCTAGAGATGTTGTTGATAAATTAAAAAAATGGTACAAGGAAAAAATAATTGATAGTGGAATATCTCAAAAATATGAAGCAGGTATCGATACGACTGCAAAAGCAATAAAAGGAGTAATAAAAGTAGTTGGTGTAACAGCTACAATAATATTAATAATATGTCCTGCTGATGGACCATTTGGAGAATTATTAACAGCACTTGCAACTCCTGGATTATGTGCTTTAGTGGATAAAATAGTGGATATGTATAAAAATGCAGCTATAGGTGCTAAAAGGACTGGAGAAAAGTTTATCGGTTTTGAGGGACAAGGGAATAATCCAAATGTAACTGGTTATACAGATTTAAAACAACCAATCAAAGATGCATTGTCAATTAGAGAGACTGCTGAAACTATGGTAGATACTATGAATAAAGAAAAAACTCTTAAAAAATAAGGTGATAAGAATGAAAGATTATGTAATTGTTTATAAAGAAAATGGTGAACCAATAAAAATAGAAGTAATATTAAGCTTTAGAATTGATAAAATTAATAAAGATTATGTTGTTTATACTATAAATGATGATAACGTGCAAGAAAATGTTGCTGTAATAATATCTGAAATAGATCAAGAAACACATAAAATAAAATCTATATTACCAGAAGAAAAAGATATTGTTATGGAATATTATGAACAAGTAAAAAAAGTAGCATTTGAAAACTAATTTAGAAAGGAGTTTATATGATTAAAGTTGGAGTATCAAATCATCACATTCATTTAACAAGAGAAGATTTAGATACATTATTTGGTAAAGGTTATGAACTTACAAAGAAACGTGATTTAGTACAGATTGGACAATTTGCTGCTGAGGAAACTGTTACTTTAGAACGTGATGGTAAAGTTTTAGAACATATTAGAATAATAGGGCCATGTAGAAATTATACACAAGTAGAATTACTTGAAAGAGATAATGAATTTTTTAACATAAAAGCACCTATTCGTGATAGTGGTGATTTAAAGGGTAGTGAGTGGATTAATATCATTGGACCTGTTGGACGTATTCATGCACTTGAGTCAACTATTGTTGCTGATCGTCATATTCATATGAGTAAATATGACTTAGTTAAGTTTAATGTACACAAAGGACAAATAGTTAAAGTAAAATATGAAAATGGTGTTGTGCTTGGTAATGTACATATTAAATCAGATCCAACATGTAAACTTGAACTTCATATGAATAAAGATGAAGCAGAAAGATTAAAAATAGAAACTGGAATGGGAGTTACTATATGTTAAAAGTAGAGCATATTACAAAATATTATGGAGATTTTAGAGCAGTAAATGATATTTCTTTTGAAATAAAAGAAGGAGAAATATTTGGACTTCTTGGTGTTAATGGAGCAGGTAAAACTACAACATTTAGAATGATTATGGGTTTACTTGATAAAACAGAAGGTAAAATAACATTAGATGATAAAGAAATAGATTATAGTATAACTGATAAAATTGGTTTTTTAACTGAAGAAAGAAGTTTACTTTTAACTAAAACAGTTTTAGAACAAGCTATTTATTATGGAGTACTTAAAGGACTTACTCCAGAAGAAGTAGAAGAAAGATTAGATAAATATTTAGAAGAATTTAATATAAGTGAATATAAGAATAAAAAAATAAAAGAATTATCAAAAGGAAATCAACAAAAAATACAATTTATACTTTCTATAATACATAAACCAAAATTATTAATATTAGATGAACCATTTAGTGGATTAGATCCAATTAATGTAGAATTATTTAAAAAAGAAATATTAAAATTAAAAAGTGAGAAAACAATAATAATATTTTCATCTCATATGATGGAACATATTGAATATTTTTGTGATTCCCTAATTATACTTGTAAATGGATGTAATGTGTTAAGTGGACGTTTATCAAAAATTAAAAAAGATTATAGACGTAAAAATATTAAAGTTATTGGAGATATAAATAAAGAAGATTTACTTAAAATAAAAGGTGTAATAAATATAGAAAAGAATAAAGAAGAATATACTATTAAAATAGAAGATGAAAGTATTATTCATAGTGTATTTAAAGCACTTAGTAAATGTGATAATATTTCAAAGTTTGTTGTAGAAGAGCCAACTTTAAATGAAATATTTATTGATAAAGTAGGTGAGTCTTATGAAAAATAAGTTTAAGTTTTTGACAAGAGAAAGTATTAAAAAGAAAATTGGAACCAAATCTTTTAAAATAGTTAATATTATATTATGTATTATTATAGTAGGAATTATAAATTTAGATAGTATTATAAAATTATTTGGTGGAGATTTTGATGAACCAGTTAATATTTATGTTTATGATGATGTTGGCGTTTATGATGATTTTAAAAATATAATGGAAAATGGTTATCTTGAAGCAATGCAAAAATCTAATGCAGTTGTTAAAAAAACAGATAAATCATTTGATGAATTAAAACAAAGTATTATAGATGAAGAAAGTAAAGATATTATTATTAATTTTAAGAAAATAGATAATGTAACATATGAGCATATATTTGATGTAGATTTTATATCATATGAATATGTTGATACATTAATGTATGCTAGTATTGTTAGTGCTATTAATAATGTAAAAGAATCATATGCACTTTCTTTAGCAAATATTAGCCAAGAAGTATTATCACAAATAAGTAAAAGTGTAGATATAAATAGAGTAATGTTAAGTGATGATATAAATGAAAATGAAGAATTAATGGAATTAATTGGAGGAGTTATTACTATTGCCTTTGTTGTTCCAGTATTTATTCTTGTAACACTTCTTGTTCAAATGATAGGTGCAGAAATAAATGAAGAAAAATCAACAAAGAGTATGGAAATAATAATATCAAGTGTTAATCCTGAAACACATTTTATGTCAAAATTAATTGCTGCTAATGTATTTGCAGTAACACAAGGATTACTTTTAATTTTATATAGTTTACTTGGAGGAGCAATTAGATTATTCACAGTAGGAACTACTTCAAGTGGTATTAATAATATGGTTGGAACTACTAGTGGAGAACTTGGTCAAATTAATAATTATATTAATATGTTTATACATAGTGATATAGCAAGTAGATTATTGGTGGGGATACCACTATTTATAGTAATTATTTTACTTAGTTTCCTTGCTTATTCATTATTAATTGGAATACTTGCTAGTATTACAACAAGTATGGAAGATTATCAACAAATACAAACACCAGTTATGATATTTTTGATGATGGGTTATTTCCTTGCTATATATGCTAGTGTATTTCAAGGATCATCTTTGATTAATGTAATAGCTTATATACCATTTATATCTGGAATATTATCTCCTGTTATGTATACTTTAGGAGAAATAGGTATAGGTGGATTATGTATTTCAATTCTTTTATTAATAATTACTTGTATACTTCTTTATAAATATGGTCTTAAAGTTTATAAAGTTGGAATACTAAATTATTCATCAAGTAATCTATGGAAGAAAATATTTGAGGCATTAAAAAATTAATAAAATTATGTTATACTAATAGCATACTAGGAAAGGAGGATAAAATATGGATAATCAAAGTAATGGTACAGTAAATCAAGTAAATAATGTAAATCAAAATCCAGTAGAGTCAAACACTAATCAAGTACCAGCCCCTGCTACACCAGTACAAAATACTCAAAATGTAGATTCTTCCGTACAAACTCCTCCAGAGATACCTAAAATGAGTTCTTTAGAATATAGTGTACCTAGTACACCTCAATATGCTAGTTATTTAAGCTATAACAATAATAATACAAGCCCTACAAGAGCAGTTAATAGTTATTTGGGTTCTTCTGTTAATACAGGGTTACAAAAAACAGTTAATAGTGATGAATTAATTAAAGCATATATTGGACCTAATTATAAAAAAATAGTAAAAAGACCATTTAATTTAGGAGCTTTATTCTTTACAGCAATATATTATTTTTATAGAAAAATGATGATATATGGATTTATTATATTAATATTACAAACTGCTATGTTGTATTATTTTATTGATAAACCATATTATGCTTTAATAATAAATTTATTTTGTTGTTTTCTAACAAATAGATTATATTTTAACTTTGCTATTAGAAAAGTAAGTAAAACAGTAAAAAACAATGCTGAAAAAAGTGCTGATGAAATAAAAGGAATGTGTTATATTTTAGGTGGAAGAAGTATAGGAAGAGTTTTTACAGCAATAGCGTTTTTGATAGTTATGTCTTTTGTAGTTTTTATAATAGCGGTATTATTTGATGTTTCTGATACATTACTAAAATATGTAAGTGATTTAAATATAGAAATACCAAATATTAAAATACCAGAAATAAAAATACCAGACTTAAATACTGAAACTAAATTTGATGGTAATATAGTAGTTGATAAAGGAAGTAAAGTAACTGATAATTTCTTAATAACAATACCTTCTGTATTTAAAGAGACATCAGAAAATGATGATTATCAATTATCATATTCATATAAAAGTAGCAAAAAAAATAAAAGTACATGTACTATTGAACTTAGGGCAGTTAGTGGATATACAAATCCTAGAACACTAATAGATGGAATATATGAATATTATAAAGATAAAAATCCTAGTGAAGTAGAAGAAATGAGTATTAATAGATTAATCTGGTATAGTACTATTTATCAAGCAGATGATAAAACAGTATATAATTATGCTACTAGAAAATTTACTCAAATATATTTATATACATATATAGATGAAGTAAATTCTTCAAATGCATGTCATGCATATGCTAATAATATTCTAAATACAATAGTGATGAAATGAGCTTCTATAAGCTCTTTTTATTTACAATTAAGTATTAATATGATATAATAACTACGCTTTAAAAAAGGGGGGTTATTATATGAAAAAATTTGAGGTGTTTGAAAGAATTCCAGATAGTTATAAACAAAAGTTTTTAGGTGAGGGCGCTAGTGGAAAATGTTATATGACTAGTGATGGGGAAGCATTTAAAGAATTTTATGGATTCTTTAATTTTGAACATGACTTACAAAAATTATCATGTATAGATAGTCCTTCTTTTATATTTCCAAAAACTCTTGTTTATTTAGGAAGTAAAAATCCAGGCACACTAAAAGGATATAAAATGGATTTTGTTAATGGAGTAATGGTTGATCAAATAGATAAAAAAACTAAGATGGAAACCATAATAAAATCTTCTTCTAAAGTAGAAGATGATATTAGAAATTTAACAAAAAATCATGACTTATTATTATTTGATATAAATGATGGTAATGTTATTTATGATGAAAATGGAGAATTTAAATTAATAGATACAGATTATTTTGAATTTTCTTCTTCTTGTGATTATATTGATAATTTAAAAACTAATTTTAGATTATGGAATGAATTTTTATTATATAATTTTGGTTGTTTATTTGATATATTTTATAAAGAAAGATTAAATTTGATATTTGAAATAGCAATGATAAATGGAAAAATTCCATCATCACATATATTAGAAGAAATAGTAGAAGAAATAAGAAAAGAAACAAAAAGTGATGTTAATACTATTGAAGACTATGAAAGAGGAATACAATTAATAAAAAGGAGAATATAATGAGAATAGGTATAGATATTGATGATACTATAACTGATAGCATAGAACAAGTTAGAAAGTATATGCATAAATATGGACACTTATATTGTAAGAATAATGAATTAAAAGAAAAAGAAGCAGAATTAATGAGAGGTACTTTAAAAGATAAAACACTTTCTTTATTTTTTCAAAATCATAGTATAGAAATAAGTAATCATATAAAATTAAAAAAAGATGCTAAAAAAGTAATAAATAAATTACATGATGAAGGTCATGAAATAATTATAATTACAGCAAGAAGTGATAACTATTATAAGGATGCTCAAGAATATTGTTCTAACTATTTAAAAAAGAATGGTATTCATTATGATAAACTAATAACTGCGAAAGTTTATAAAGATAAATTATGTAAAAATGAACATATAGATCTAATGATAGATGATGCTATTGATACATGCGAATCTGTAGAAAAAATGGGTATGAAAGGACTTGTTTTTAATTCAGAAATCAATAGAAATAAGCAAACTATTTGTAATAGAGTAAATAACTGGGCAGAGGTTTATGATTATATAAATAATTTAGAAAATTAAAGAATATCATGTTGACTTTAAAATATAAATTATTATATAATTAAATTGACATAGAAATATGTCATGAATACTTCAACAATTCAATTTGGAGTATTCAACCAAAACCCCCTGAAGAG
>CAMKMS010000022.1 GCA_946413985.1 uncultured Mycoplasmatota bacterium | reverse complement strand
TCATAAATAATTATATTATGTCGATTTATCCTAGTCGGATGATTTTATCCTGAAATTTATTATTTTTTCTAAATATATTTATCATGACAATATAATTTGTGTTCAATGTAAAAAAGCACAAAATGATATTTGCAACTTTTCAAATTAAAATAAATATTACATAATTAATATTAATTTTCTTATCTATTACTTTGTAAATAGGATAATACGCTCTTGAATGCTTTTATATTTCCTTTCCTTAATTTTTCACAACTTATTAATTTTTTAATCTCATCAATAGATAACCACTGTACAGATTCTACTTCTTCATCTTGTAAAGTTAAATCATTTTCATTTATATCTTTTCTTAAATAATATACATCCATAAATGCTATTCCGAAAATATAAGAATCAATCATTTTTACATCTTCTTTTGATATATCCAATCCTAATTCTTCTTCAACTTCACACAATATTGCTTCCTGACTTGTCTGTCCAGACTTAACATGTCCGCCTGTTGTTGCAATTTCACTTCCTTTTTCTTTTGAAGTAACTTGCAGTAAAAATTTATCTTCACTATTTTGAATAAATATTACGACAATATTAATATAATTATTTTGGGGAACTGTTGGTTTTCCTTTTTTTCTTATTATTTTCTCACCTGTAAGGCGTTTATTTTCATCGTATAAGTCTAAATATTCCATTAGTTTTCCTCCTAATAATTATTATATATTAATTCTTACCATTTAACAACATTGAATTATAAAAGATTTTAGCATTATACTTGCTATTAATATAATTATTTAATTATTTACTGTAAATATTGCCATTTTTAACACCTCCATGTAAAAAAATAGAACATATAAAATGTTCTAAATAATTGTATTTTCCTTTGTATTATAATGCTTTTCCTAATAATTTTGTTTTACGCTTTATGTGCCCTAGGGGTATGGTGGAGCTCCAGGATACGGTTGTTGTGGTAACCAAGGTGGATATGGTACAGGTTATGGAGCAGCTATAATACTAGTATTATTTATTCTTTTAGTAATTGTTATTGGTGCTCGTGCTTGGGGCGGAAACTTTAATAACTAAGTAAAAACACTACCTTAATTGGTGGTGTTTATTTTCTATTAAACATTTTATTAAACTAATATTTAAGTTATTATGCAACAACTAATTTTAAATCAATTTCTTTCATAAAACTCTTTAATAGATCTAATATATATTTAATATCTATTCCATTTGCATATGAATATTTATTACTATACTTTTGCCATAATTTATTTATTTTTTCACTTTCAATAATTTCATTTAATATTTGTTCATAATCATTCAAATATTCAAATGAATCCCTTTTAGTAAACGTATTTTCCACAGCTTTTTTCAAAATTGTTATATTAACTTCACTTTTTAATTTTGTTAAAAAATAATATACATCATAAAAATCTTTCATTCTACTATTAAATTTGCCACGTCTTAATATTGTTTCTACCTTCTCTGATATGATTGTTTCAATATTGTATGCGTTTATTAAAATCGTTTTATCTTCAAATAGCAATGGATAATTAAATTTTAATTCTCTTGGAGTGACTCTATCACCTGTTGATATATCTATTTCCAAATTGATTTTTAAATTATCTTTTCTACCAACTATATGATATTTATTACCACCATATTCGTCTTCATCTCTTATGTTTGTTATATCTACTAAATCAAATTTAACTCCATCTCCTAGTTTAATACTTAATATTTCATTTAATACTTTTACCATTTTCTCTTTTGATACATCAATGCCTGTTATTGTTGTATCCATATCTTTTGTAGTTCTATTATCAATTCCAAACATTGCTGATAATAATAAACCACCTTTTAATATAAAGTTATCTTGATATTTTGAAACTGATATTCTTTCAAGTATTCGTTCAAACATATACCTTTGCAATATTTCATAATGATTTAGATTATGACTTTTTTCAATAGTCTTTGATTTTTCTTTTATATCTATACTGCTTACCATTTCATCATAACCTCCACTATTGTATTAACTTTATCATAAATACTAAATATTTTAGCATATTCAAGTAGTAAATCAATATTCTTATTTTTACTATGCCAATAATAATCTAATACTCTATTTTGAAGTTCTAAATCAAATTCATCTTCACTTCTTAACATATCGCATATACATCTTTCTGCATTATAAACTTTAACAGGATTTCCAAGTGGACTTAATGCATCAATGATACCAATATTATAATAGTTTTCAGATACTCTATGTACTTTATAATTACCTCTTACTTTTTTATCTCTTGGAACAGTAATATCTATTTCCATAGGAGTTCTATTAGTTAAATTCAAAATATGTAATGCAGTATTATAAGAAAATATTGCAAGCGGATATTTTTTTTGTGTTATATAGTATTCATCTTTAAAAATTTTAGCATCCATATACAATCCATGACTAACTCGTTCTATTATTCCTTCATCAATAAATTTTTGAATTAATGGTTTACTTATACCAAGTTTTAAAAAATCTGATGTAGTAATATATCCATTATTATTGTTTAAAAAAATTTTTATTTTTTGCTCGTTCATCATATCTATCACCTATTTACTTTCGTACCTACATTGTATCATTTTGTGGAACAAAAGTAAACACTCTTACTTTCTTTTTTTCAAAAATTTGATAATCGGAATATTTATTTCTCACATTACCCTAACACTAAGAATGAATATTACATAATATTTTTATTTGTATTATAAGGCTTTATAACGTTTTTTTTATTAATTAAAATTCTACGCGTATGGGGAACTAGGGTTATGGTGGAGCTCCAGGTGGATGTTGTAACCAAATCAGTTATGGTTATGGTACAGGTTATGGAGCAGCTATAATACTAGTATTATTTATACTTTTAGTAATTGTTACTCTCTCATGCTTGGGGCGGAAATAACTTTAATAACTAAGTAAAAACACTACCTTAATTGGTGGTGTTTTATTTTTCAATTATAATTTTTAAATTCCCATTTAATGCATCAATTGTACATTTGCCACCTATTGGAAAAGTAAAAATAGGAGTAGTATGTCCAAAATCAGCATTTATAATAATAGGAATGTTTCTTAACTTTTCTTTTGATTTTACCAAAACATTCCATTTTTCATCATTCATTTCAGATTTAGTCTGTGCTCTTCCTATAACAATACCCTTCACATATTTAAAATCATCCATCTGTATTATTGATTCAATGTTCCTATCAAATTCAAGTAAAAAGTTTTTTCCAGATGCATCATCATCCTCTATAAATAATATTGAATCTTTTAGTTTAGGCATATATTGTGTTCCTTGTAATAAATTTAAAGTACACAAGTTTCCACCAATAATTATCCCTTTACATTCCCCTTCATTTATTACCTTCATTCCACTATTTTTTATAAATACTCTATTTTCCTGATCTTTATACCACTTATCATCACTATAATAATCAGATGATTCTATTTCAATTGGATTATTATCTAACATTATTTTTTGAAATGCTGTCTCAGTGTAATCAAATCCTTTTTTCATTCCAAAATTCGAATAAATTGGCCCAGAGAATGTAATAATACCAGTTTTTGCATAAACAGCATTTAATAAAGCCGTTATATCTGAAAAACCACATATAACCTTGGGATTATTTTTTACTAAATCATAATTAATTCTATCTAATATTTGATTAACATTATATCCACCTCGAGCAGCTAAAATGCACTTTACATTTTTATCTTTAATTGCTTCATGAAAATCCTCTAATCTAGATTCTATAGAGGCGCAGCCATACAAATCATCACATTCAAACACATGTTTACCAAATGTTACTTTAAAACCCAAGCTTTCTATTTTTTTCTTAGCAAGATCTATTTGTTCGTTAGTAAGCACACTCATGCTTTTGGATAAAGCCAAAACTCTAATTTCATCACCTTTTTTTAAAATCACTTTTTATTCCTCCCTAAAATTAATTTTTTATATTTTTATTACAATAGTTTTATTGCTATCTAAAATCAATTAAAATAATTTACTACTTTCTTTCTAAAACTATGATAAATCTCTCACTTGCTTTTTCATCATATTCTGAAAATTTAAAATCACCATAATTATATTTCACAATATAATACTTATCTACTAATTTTTTAATTTCATCTAAAGTATAAAATCTAACATATTCCTCATCATAATAGAATTGTTTATTATCATTATTTTTGATGAAATACATATATTGTGAATTTTGAATATTATTATCAACAAATTTATTAATTATCAACTCCATCTTTAAACTCTTTTTTTCAGTGTTTCTTTTATATACTCGTCTTTTTTTAAGTTTCGGTATATTTTTTGAATCAAGTAATAATATTGAACCTTTATCTTGATGATTATATACTCCCTTTATAAAAGAAATAAAATCTTTGTCTAAAGATAAATAATTATATGTAGTCCACATGCAAATAGCCATATCAAATTTGTTTTTTAAATTATTAATATTTCTGGATTATAATGCTTTTCTTAATAATTTTGTTTTACGCTTTATGTGCCCTAAGGTTATGGTGGATATCCAAGTGGCGGATGTTGTAACCAAGGCGGTTATGGTACTGGATATGATGCAGCTATAATCTTAGTATTATTTATATTACTAGTAATCGTTATTGGCGCTCGTGCTTGGGGCAGAAATAACTTTAATAACTAACTAAAAACACTACCTTAATTGGTGGTGTTTTCATAATTAAACTCCATACTCTTTCATTTTACTTATTTCAACTTGTTGCAATTCTCTTATCATATTTGCTAATCCATCAATATCATAATTAGCTAAATATTCAAAATACTCAATCCTTCTTTCTTCTGGTATTACAATTGGTATTTCTCCACTCGAAATAAGTTCATGATTAATTAAAACTCTACCAGTTCTACCATTACCATCCTCAAATGGATGAATATGTTCAAAGTTTATATGGAAATTAGCTATATTTTCAATTAATGGTAAATCACTATTTTCATAATTATATAACAATTCACTCATTTTACTAGGAACTAAAAATGGCTCCGGTGGTACAAAATCAGCACCCTTAATAAAAACTTTTCCTTTTCTAAAACCAGTCGTATCTTTAATATTTTTATTAATTAATTCATTAATTTTAATTATAATTCCATTACCAAGTTTTCCATTATTTTTAAGCGAATGAGTAAGTGCATATTTTAAATTTATTGCTTCATACAATTCCCTAGGATTTACATTTTGTAATGGTAAAGATTCATCCACAAAAAGTATAGAGTATGTTTCTGCATAAGATAATGTATTTCCTTCAATTGCATTAGAGTTTTTCACACTTCTTGTTATAAAATTTTCATAATAATCTTGATTTTTAATAGCTTCTAAAAACCTATTCATTTTATCACTTCCACAATTTAATTTTATCATGTTTTATTAAAAATTACTATATCTGATAAATAAAGAATATAATTTATTCTTTAAATCAGTATTTAACAGTCTTTGGTGTTAGTATAGATAACCATAAAAATCATCTCATTCAAAAACGTGTTTACAAAATGTTACTTTAAAACCCATACTTTCAGACAAAACTAAAGCTCTAATCTCATCACCTTTTTTTAATATCACTTTTTATTTCTCCCTAAAATTAACTTTCCATACATTACTTTATTGATAATACTTTACAAATGCATCATCCTATGAAGACATAATAGAAAAAAGAAGAGTGTTGCTATTGTAAGATTTATTGCAATAAATAAGAAGTATCCACTATGAACTCTATTATTGGTTATAACTATTTTAGAGTTTTCTAATCTATTTCCAATATATTTATAATGTTTTGGGCTTAATATGTTTATTTTATTATTCTTTTTATCATATATAACATATACATCATCATCTACACTTAAATATCCATTGTATTCAGATTGACTAACTTTTTTTCTTTCAGGTATTCCTTTTAAATATACATAACAATTTCTACTTTTTCTCCCACCACGTTGTTTTTTTTCAATCGTTGCAACAGAAATTGTCCAATCATTATTATCTACTGTTTTCCCAGTTCTTATAGAAAGGGTTGTGCTTACAAACGCTAAAGCAACAAAGCATAATATCAAAATTACTTTTAAAAATAATTTATCTTTGCTTTTTTTCTGTTTATTGTTTTTTATAAATATAATAGCTAAAAAAGGAAGAAAGATTATTATAGGATAAATCGTTGATAAGATATTTAAGGTATAACTATGATTTATTAGATTGGTAATACCGTTATCAGTTATTTTGATTGGTACTTTACTAATTGACTCAAAATATTTTACATAATTAGAAATTGCTGTCTTTAATGAAAGTAAAAATATAATACCGAAAAGTAGTGCCAAACAGATATTTATAGTTTTAATATTTTTTCTTTTCTCATTAATATCTACTTTTACATTAACATATTTATCTAGCCAACTATTATCTATTTTATTACTTTTTTTATTAATTATATAATCTCTTCCTAAATCACTTGCAATTTCATTTATTACGTCATTCATTTCCAAATTATTAATAAGTTTGTGCGGAATTTTATAATAACCTAGGTATGTACCAATTATATTACCTGTTATTGCTCCAGTTGCACTACTATTTCCGCCATGACCAATTGAACACATTATTGCATCATTAAAACTATTTAAATATTTTAAACAAGAATAAAGCGCTATGGCAAAAGCCTCTTCAGCTTTATATCCTTCTCCTAACTTTCTTATTGCCTCTATATCAGATATATTTTGTTCACTTAAATTTATAACTTTATTCATTAATGTATTAAAATACTCTTTTGTTTTTTGATCATATATATCTACCTTATTACATAAATAAATTGCATCAGTTAAAGAATCTTTTATACTTTTATTAGTTGTAGATAAAAAATGAATTAATAATGATAATGCATAAGACGAGATAATTACTAAAGGATTTCCATGTGTTAATGCACTTGATGAGGCTGCAACCATTCCTACTTCTTCTTTATTTTTTAAAAATAAACCAATAGGCGCAATTCGAGTAATTGCAATAGCTTCATTGTAATTATTAATAGGCTTTTCTAATGTCCCTTTCACACCTGATTCTAATATCTTTATACAATTATTATCTGTTGACCTAGATACATTTAATTCTTGTATATCTCTAATCCAAGATACCTTTTTACCATTTTCTTTTGATGTTTGAGTCTGTAACCAATCTAAATAACTTAAATAAATTGTTTCTCTATATAACGGTTCTGTTTTATTAATACTATAATTTGTATATTCATAAAGCAATGCATTTGCTGTAAACAATGCCATTTGTGTATTATCAGAAATAACTATTTTATTATTGGATTGGATAGATTTACTCACTATATTATTCTTTCTTTCATAACCTAACGCATCACCAATAGCGCCACCTAGCATGCAGCCTTTTATTTTATTTATATTTTTCATCTATACCTCCATATTATTTTTAATATATATTAATTGTAATTTACTCAAAGATTAAATTTATCATTTTACTTTTTTAGCCACCACAACAAATCTACTATTTTCCTTAGAATACTCACAAGTTGATAATGTTAATAATTCATCACCATATTCGATATCAACACCAGTATCATATAAACTTAACTTTTTAATGTTTTTTAAGTATTCATCCATATCTTCTTTATCATCTGCATTATAAAATTTATAATACTTAAACTCTTCATCTATTACCCTATAAACTTCTGAAATAAACACAGAAACAATTTCATATTCTTCCTTTTCTTTAAGAGTATAATAGAAAAAATTCTTATGTTTTTTGTAAAAATCTTCTTCACGGAATAATTCTAAATCATGAAACATAGTTCCATCATTATTCATATTATGACCATATATAATTAAATTAGTGTCTCTTGGTTCTATCATATTATATTTATCTATATATAATGTACCTGCAGTATTTTTATTTTTATTGAAATCTCTTCTTAAATAATAATCTTTGCCTTTTGTATACATTACAGGATAATTAATTTTAGTATCAGGTATTACTAAATAACCAACTAAGTCATTATTGATTTTATATAATTTTTTTATATTCTTTAGAATATCAGTTTTCTTACTATCATTTATTTTTTCAATAATCTTTTTAGTTTTATTAATACTATTATTCTTTGTATCTTTGTGATTAAAGAAACACTTTGACATTAATAGTATTATAAATAATAAAAGAACCACTTTAATTAAATTCTTAACCCATTTTTTTAATCTTCGTCTTTTTACTTTCTTCATACTACACCCTAAATAAATTATATAATAAATATAAAAAATAAAAAAGCCAATTATTTGACTTTTCTAAATTTCTTAATTTTAGTTATAACAACCATACCAGCTACTACAGCAAATAATCCTATTAATTTATTACTAGTAGATATTCCGGTATTAGGAGTATCATCAAGTGCACTTTCTGATACATCTTCATAAACTAGTGCAAATGTTGAATACTTATTTGATTCAAATGATATAGTACCATTACCATTATCTTTAGTATCAAGGATAGTTACAACTCCATCGTGCATACGAATAACTTTATAAACTCTCTTATATCCTTTTTTTACACTTGGTAAGTTTTCAGGAATATCTAGTGTTATCTTAGCTTTATCGCTTAATTCCATAATATTACCTAAAATATCACCATCAGCTTCTAAAACTATAGATATATCATAATACCCAATAACATTTTCACCTTTTGCAATTTTCTTATTAATGCTTTCTATTTCATCTTTATTATCATCAGTTGTTTTTTGTTCAGAAATAACTACTTTAGTATTAATTTCTTTTCCCGCAACAACTGCACCTTTTAAATTTTCTTTTAATTCGTCTGATATACCTTTTACTTCTTTATCATCAAGTACATCATTAATAATTTTAGAAACTTCTTCAGTAATTGTTTTTTTAGTTTCCTTGTTTATATCTTCATCAATATCTTCAGAAACAACTTCTACATCTTTTACTTCATAAACTGATATATTAATATCTTTAGTTATTACATCATCATCTCTATTTAGTGTTATAGTTAATTTCGTATTACCAGCTTTAAGGCCTTTAATAGAAGAGCCATTAATACTAGCAATTCCAGATGTACTAAAAGCAGTTGTTACATAATCATTACTTGGAGCTTCAAATGCTTTAGAATATGTCTCTCCTACTTTTATAAATATTGTATTATCTTTAACACTTAAAGTTCCTGTTTTTGCAACTCTAAATTTATCGTTTTCTTTATATACAGAGTATCCATTTGCTTTATATGAAGCAACATTTTTAGATGGATATAAACCACCTTTTACAAATATACCGGCATCATCTTCTACATTTTTTTGTACCATTAAATCATTATTAAATATACCATCATTAATCTCGATAACACTATCTACTGGATTATTAACATCACTTCCAATCCATACAGAATAACTTTTACCAGTAAATGTACCGCCATTAACAGTAACAGCCGCTTTTTCCGGATCAACTCCTCTTGCATCATTAGAAACATATAAACCATAGTATTCAGTAGAAGTATATTTTCCACCATTAACAACTGCAGTTCCAGAGTCTATTGTCAGACCTCCATGTGCACCTGTAACGATTGGATTGTTATTTAATGTAATATTGCCAGATGAAATAATTGCATATGTTCTTCTATTTACACTTTCAAATGTTCCACCATCAATAACAGCAGTTCCACCATTATTTAAACATCCTGCACCGTACGTATCTTTTGGTGACCCTACGTGCGTTGCTTTTAATTTTCCGCCACTAATTTTAAGATTATCGTCATTCCAAATTGCTGCTCCACCATTAGAATCTATCGCAATAATCTCACCAGATAATATAGTCATATTACCACCAGTTAAGTTTTCAATTCCTCTTGCGCTTATATAGCCTCCACCTATAGAATCTTTTAAAGTAAATTTTCCATAATTATCAATTGCATAATAATGTCTTTCAGCCTGCCTTAATCCTGCTTCGATTGAATGACCATTTAAATCAAGAACTACTTCAACTCCACTTGATATTGTTACAGTTGAAGTATCTTTTAAATCAGCAGTTAATTTATAAGTACCACTTTCTTTAAATGCATTACTAAATTCTTCTTCTGAAGATATTTCAAAACTTTTCGCTCCAACTATTCCAATAAAAGCAAATAACAATACTGGGAATAAAATTAATTTAAAATATTTTTTCATATACACACCTTCCTACAATTAAATTATATAGTATGTATCTATAATTCACAATACCTAATTGATATAAAAGCATATTTTTTACATTTTATTTACACATTTATCGAAACAAAATGATTTTTATTTTTCAGGGAAATGTGCTATAATATAGCCTGGCAGGTGATATTATGTTTAAAAAACTAAATATCTTGGATGAAAAAGAAAAATCACTTAGAAAAAAAAGTGTAGAAGCAACATTACCTATAAGTGATGAATATAAAAAAATTATTAAGCAAATAATTGATGAACTAACATATAGTCAAATAGAAGAATTAGCAGAAAAATATGATTTGCGTCCAGGAATGGGACTAGCTTTTCCCCAACTTGGTATTAATGAAAGAATAATAGTCATAGTCCATGAAGTAGATGATGGTAAATTTGATGAATATGTTGTAGTAAATCCTAAAATAATTAGTTATTCAAGTGAAATGATTGCAGCAGAAGCAGGAGAAGGATGTTTAAGTGTAAACCGCGATGTTGATGGTCATGTAAAACGTCATGCTAGAGTTACCATCGAAGGATATGATATAAATGGTAATAAAATAAAGATACGTGCTCGTGAAGAATTAGCAATTGCTTTCCAACATGAAATAGATCACTTAGATGGAATATTATTCTATGATAGAATAGATAAGAATCATAGATTTTATGGAGAATATGAATTGAGGTTGATATAAATGTTTAAATATATGTTAAAGTATATAATTCTTGCAATAGTAGCATGTGCACTATCAATATTAATTTACTATACTGCGTAACAAAGGAATAAGCAACTCACTTATTCCTTTTTATTTTATTTGTTTTAATTAGCATTTTTTGATTAACAGTTTTATCTTCACCATTTTCTGTACCATTTAATTCTATTGGTAAAATAATACTATTAACACTTTTATTACTTTTCTTTAACATATGAATATGCTTCTTATTCATTTTTAGTTTTTGTTTAAGTATTTTTTTATTCTTTATTAAGAATAACCTTTTCTTTATTAATTCATTTAATTTATTTTCTAATAAAGCATTCCTATTAGCAATTATTTTATATTCGTTATAAATTCTAAAAATATCAGATTCATTTCTAGTCTCATATCTAATTAAATCATTTAAAGTATTTTCATATATATAAATTTCTATATCAATTTCAGATATTTCTTCAGTAACTTTTTTTATTTCTAAATTAAGTATATATATATCCTCAGTTATTTGAATATTTTCTTTAATTATATTAGTTATTAAACAATCTGTTTTTTCATTAACCATATATTGTCATTCCTTTAGTATTTTATCTTTTTAACCTTAGGCATAATGAATGATTCTAGCGCTTTATCAGTTTTATAAAAATATATATTGTCAATTCTGTTTAATGTTTTGTGACATTTTTTAATATTGTAATTACAAATATCTACATTACTTACACATCTATTCACTTTTATATTATATTTTTTCCTTTCTGACACTAATACATTTTTTCTATCTTTATTATCTTTAAGATTATCTCTTAATTCATCTCTATAACTAATTAGTCTATTTAACTCATCTATAATCTCAAAATAAAAATATCTAGCATCATTAATCTTATTAATACTATTTTTATCTTTGTTACCTAGTAATAAATTATGATTATAAGCAACTAGAGATTTTCCCTTTTCTAAAGATGATATTCTCTTACTAAGTTCATTTATCTCATTAATAAGTTTATCTATTTCTTTTAATACAACACTTAACTCTTCATTAACACCATTTAATTTTGTATTATAATAATTAACATACCTTATATTATCTTGCTTCATAGCTATATAATAAGATAATATATTTCTAGTATTATCACTATATTCTTCAATATTATTTGTATTTAATTCAACATATTTTCTTTTCATAAACCCTCCTGAAATCATATTACCATTTTATTAATTTGTTGTCAAAAAATTATCTTTCTTATCTAAATAAACTACATCCTTATTCTTCATAAAACATATATCTTTATAATTACAAAACTCACAACCTATATTCTTACCTGCTATATTTTTAGGATTTATATTAAAATTAGCATTAACCACTCCATCAATACACTCTTCTACCTTATTGCTTGCAAGGCTAATTAAATTGTTAACCTCATCATCACTTAATACCTTACTAGTAGAATAATATGAATCATCACTTTTTATTTTAAGAGATTTAATCAAACTACTATCTTTATATGTTTTATCAAACTCTCCTATATATTTTGTATTACTATATCCAACAAGTTTATATTTAGCCTCTAATTTAGATATATCTTCACTCTTACCTACTTTATTTAAAATGTGTTGCAGATAGAATCCTGCAAACTTTGCTCCTTCAAATCTATGTGATGCGAGTAATAAATATATAGCTAACTGCATATTTATTCCATAATAATTAAGTGACATATCTATAGAATCATTGCCTGTTTTATAATCTATTAAGGCATATATATCATTATCATACATTATCTTATCTATTATACCTACAAAAGAAATATCTATCTTATTATGATATTTAATTTCAATACGCTCTTCATAAAGTCTTTTCTTTAGTTTTATAAAATCATCTTGTTTTCTAATAATCTCTATTATAAAAGGTAATTCTTCCTTTAACTTATCTAAAAAGAATAACTCTTTATCACTTAATTCTATACTATTATCATTCAAATACTTCGTTATAGTCTCATTAATATCTATATCACTATCTAATCCTCGTTCTAATACATAATGAAATATAGAACCAATATACCTAGTAATAATCTCTTTATTAATATCAATTTTTAGTATATACTTTAAATAATACTTAAATGAACATTTATAATAATCATTCATACTTGTATAAGATAGATTTAATTTATTACCTAGATATTCATATAAATCTTTAGTATTAATTCTAATATATTTATTGTCATAAGTATTATAGTCAATATGATAATGTTTATTATATAAAGATAAATTACTATTTATATTACCATACTTAATTAAATCATCTAACATTATTGTTAAATTAACCTTATTACTAATATTAGAATAATTATACTTAGTAGGTAAACTACCCTTTATAGATTCTATATCTAATACATTAGACTTATTAAAAGAAGCGAATGGGCTTTTAAGTTTATATGTTATTGTTAAATTCTTAATACTTTCTAAAGCTCTTTTTATATTAATTCTCTCTTTTTTATTTAGTATTTCTATTTTCTCTAATCTAGTTAAATCTCTTATATCATCTGTTATATAATAGTCATCAATATGTATTTTAGGAATATATTCTTGATTGTAGTTTAAATAGAATACATACTCATCTTTTATATTATTATTCATAATATCTATTATTTCTATCTCGTTATCATAATGAATCTCTTTTATAATACTTTTTAACTCACTAATAATCATATCTTTAACTAAATTATAATCATCAACAAAGTTATAACTATTTACGATATCTATTAGTCTATCAATAGTGTCTCTATCACACTTATTACTCTTTAGTAATTCAATAGTCTTATTAATATCACTATTAAAGTTTTCTATAAACATTCTAACAGTATTAGTAGAATATAAGTTAATACTCTTACCTATTTTTAAATTATACATATCAAATATTCTCTTAATAGAATTATCATAATCATTATTAATACCAGATATCTTTATATTAGATATATCAATACCACTATCAATTAATTCACATATCTTAATAGCTACATATTCTACTTCTTCATCCATTGTTTTAAACTCTATTATTGTTGGAGTATATTTATTGTATTCTTTTTCTTTTATAGTAACAGAAGTAATATTCTTTAACTCATTAATCATAATATTATCTGCCTTAGTTAAATCAATAGAATCAAATACTACTTCATTACTTTTTAAATACTCTCTAAATAATTTATCATATATAAGTAGATTATTACTATCTAAATAATTCTTAATACTAACTAACTTATCAAGTTTCTCATTATTATATTTCTTATTATCTATATAGTAAATATTTTCTAAATACATTAAAGCAGCATCATAAGAATAATCATACTTTCTACATAATTCATATATAGTCCTCTTATCATAATCAAAGAAAAACTTACGAATAAATTCTTGCTTACTCATATATTTAACACTACTAAGTTTATTTCTATTATTCTTTAATAGTTCATCTTTTCTATAATCATCACATACTATAACCACAGTACCACCAACTAAATTATACACTATTTTAGTTAAAAGAAAAAGAACTTATAAATAGTCCTTTAACTTTTCAACACATTCTTCTTGCATTGTTACATACTTACTCATAATATCTTTTACTTCATCATCTAATTCTTTATTATTAAGTATTCTTCTTCCTTCAATTATTCCCATGTTTGTCCCCTGAAGTAATAATTCTGCAATTTTGGAATCACTTTTATCAGTAAGTGTTTTCATCTCTACTCCATACCATGTCATTACCTTATTTACTACACTTGTTTTATGAGGTTCATCTTCACTATTATATTTATCATATATTTCATTAATATGTTTAGAAATAGCCTCATAATCTTTATACTGCTTATCTACTACACTTTTAAAATCACTACTATCAATCTTATCAATAATAAAATGTATTGCATCCATTCCCATGGTTGCGCCTTTATTTATTTCATCTAAAGCATTAATATTTTCTTTCATGTTCGCCTCCACTATTATAGTGTGAAATAAGTAAAATTCTATACATTGTTATTGACAAAATTTAAATTATTACTATAATAATCATGCAGAAAGGAAAACATTATGAAAATATTAAATAAAGAAGATAGTGTAAATAAACTTTATATTCAAAAAAATGACTTAATAATTATTAAGGAAAAGTATAATACTATACCTGAACAATTGGATATGGTAATCAATAATGATGAGATAAATGAAAATAGTTTTGTCGAAATAACTGATAAAGGATTAATAGGATATATAAATTTATTTAAATGGATAATAGATTATAAACAATATCAAAATATAAATGTTAGTGAATATAATAATTTATATGAAAAATATATTCATGCATTATCAAGGATTAATCAAGAAATTTATTTCAAAACAAATTCAAGTGACTTACAAGAAGCATTAATTAGAAAAAAAAAAATATCTAAGCAAATTAATGATATATATTTAATTCTACAAAACGTGTATACTAAAAAAAGATTAAATTTACCAGTAGTTGTTGATTTTGATAAGGAAGGATATAAAGTTACTGATAATAATGAGACTTATATAATTAAACAAACCCTTGATTCAAATACAATTATAGTTGAAAAAGAAAATAAAGGAATTATTAATTTAAATGATTATACAATAAGTATGTTTAATGCAATTATAAATAAAGGAAGGGAAAGTTTAAATACATATGATGAATATCAATTAACAATGAATGAAGATAATACAAGAGCTATTATAAATTTTAAACAAAGTAGTAAAGAAAAAGAATTAATAAAAGCAAAGTCAATTTAGGCTTTGCTTATTTTTTAGTTATTTTTTCTTTTACATTTTTAAAGAAGAAAGTTCTTACCATATCTACAAACTCTTTAAACATCATACTAGCTGTACTATCAACTTTAGATGTATCATTTAAAAGTTTAATAAACATTTTAGGATTATGTGCGATTTGCATAAGAGATGTAATACTATTCTTATTGAATACTTCAAATATTTCTTCAACAAATTTTTCTTTTTCTTCTTTATTATATTTTTCTAACCATTTATCCATTCTATTTTTTAAATCAATTGATGATTTTTTTAATTCATCATCTATTAAATCATTTTCATCTACTTGCCAGTTTAAAGCAAAATGAGAAAGTACCCCAACATAATTTGTCTTAATAACTCTATTGTTTGTTGAATAAAGCATTAAACCTACCACTGAGTTATTAGGAATAACGTGTATAAATCTATCTTCTATTTTTTTATATCTAGAACTATTTAATTGTTCTTCTAAAAGTCCTTGACCATCATAAGAGTAAATCTCTATGATTTTATTTCTTACTAAAAAATTAGAATACATAGCGGCAACGAGTGCGAGATTACCACCTTTAGAGTGACCACCTAATATTAATTTACAATCTTTAAATGTAAAATGAGCATTCATATAATTAATAGCACTTTTTTGGGATTTAACTGGAAATTTGTAACACATTTCAAAATCTTCTTTCCAACCAATTACTAAATCATCAGTTCCTTCAAACGACACATAAACAAGTTTTGGTTTAATCTCTATTGAAAGTGCCGAAAACTGTTCTACATCATTTATTATACTTTCATAATTGAATAGAAGTAAATCTTTATATCTAGCAGTTTTATACATTGCTTTAAGTAATTTTATACCGCCTTTTACTGCTAGTATTTTCTTTCCCTTATCATAATTATTAGAAAAAAATTCTTCTCCAGCTTCTTCTAATCTTATTTTAATAAAACTATTCTTAGCAACAATATGTTTAAAATCTACATACGATAAATTACTAAGTATTAATTTATCTACTTCATTTAATGGTTTATCATCAAAAGTTTTATTACCATATTTTTCAATATAACTTATTAAATTCATAAATCACCAGACTACATATTATTTTTAATTACAATTTTGGTGCAAGAAAGGAGATTTGAACTCCCACGAAATAATCACTACCCCCTCAAAGTAGCGCGTCTACCAGTTCCGCCATTCTTGCAAGTTATGGTGTGGTAAGGAAGATAGTTCGAAACCACACTAAGAAAATGAAATAACTAATTCATTAATAATAGTATATCATAAATTTTAAATTATTTTTAAAAAATTAGTATATTTAACTTTTTATTCAAAATTAAGTTAAAATACGATGATTCCATGATAAAATTATATTGTATTTTAAATTGGTCAGTTGCGATTGACCAATTAAGAAAGGAGCAAATATGTTAGAAGAAAGTAATGCTAAAATGATTGAAGATATAAAAGAAATAATTATAAATAGTAGAAATAAAATTGCTTATGAAGTAAATAATACTATGGTTCTTGCATACTGGAATGTTGGTAGAATTATCATTGAAAATGAACAAAATGGTAACATTAAAGCTGAATATGGTAAACAACTGATGAAAGAATTATCTAAAGAATTAAGAAAAATATTAGGTTCAGGTTTTTCTGTTAGTAATCTATTTAATATGCGTAGATTTTATCTAAAGTATCCAAAATTCCAGACAGTGTCTGGAAAATTGAGTTGGTCGCATTATTGTGAATTATTAAGTATTGAAAATGATGATGAAAGAAGTTTCTATGAAAAAGAATGTATTAATTCTAATTGGAGTGTTAGAGAATTAAAAAGACAATTAGATACTTCGCTATTTGAAAGATTACTATTATCTGAAGGTAAAGAAAATAAGAAAAAAGTTTATGAATTATCTAAAGAAGGTCAAACACTTAATAAAGCTGAAGATATTTTAAAAGAACCTTATGTATTTGAATTTTTAGATGTTAAAGAAGTTAAACCTATTCTAGAAAAAGATTTAGAAAGAAAATTGGTTAAACATATGGAAGAATTCTTGCTTGAACTAGGTAAAGGATTTATGTTTGTTGGAACACAGCAGAGAATAACTCTTGATAATACTCATTATTATGTCGACATGGTTTTTTACAATAAGATATTAAAATGCTACGTTTTAATTGATTTAAAAATTGGACAAATGAAAGCGGAATATGCTGGACAAATGAATATGTATTTAAATTATTATAATGAAGAAATTAACGATGAATATGATAATAAACCGATAGGTGAACTGGACCCCGTTTAGTGGACAGTTTAAAGAAAACACCTATTTATATTAGAA
>CAMKMS010000021.1 GCA_946413985.1 uncultured Mycoplasmatota bacterium | reverse complement strand
GTATATTCTATCTATAACGTCTAAAACCACTTTTCCATTTTTTTTAACAACATTATGATATGTAGTTGTATTTCCATATCCACCATATGGATCATATTCAGTATAAGAACCCAAAGTTATATTATTATTTATTTTTCCAACTCTGCCAATAATTGGATTAATATATTTTTTATATAAATCTAATGCATGAAGACATCTTTTTTTATTGATCTCATCTTTTTTTAAAAAAATTGGAATTTTTTTATATAATTCAGCTAAAGCTTCTTGCCAAACTCCATATATTAATATTCCATCCTTATGAGTATATACTTTTTTACCATTAAATTTGATATCTAAATATTCATAATCATCAAATTTTTTATCATCATAAACTATTGATATTTCAAATCCATATCCTTCAAATTTTCCATGATAAGAAGGATTAGCATTATAATCATCAATACTTTCTAATGAATATTTACTTCCAATACTTTCAATTATCTTATTTGAGTAAAATTCAACTAATTCATTTTCATAGTTTTGATCATTCATATAATACACCTCACATTCATTTTAATGCTTATTATAATAATAATTTAAATTATGTCAATAGTACATTATTTTAATATGTTATAATTATTATATGAATAAAAGAAACACTCTAATTAATAATAAATTACTAGAACTATCTAAATCCAAATTTAGAAGTAGTTTTCATTTAAGAAAATATATGATTAATTATATAGATGAAAAAGGAATGGATACTATTAAAAAACATACAATAGATTTTATAGAGCAAAAACTTTCTTCAGCATATCCTATTAATGATGGGCGACAAACTCCAATGAAAGCACATCCTACTTTTATAGCACAACATGCTTGTGCATGTTGTTGCAGAAGTTGTCTTGAAAAATGGCATCACATTCCAAAAGGTAGAAAACTTTCAAGAAATGAAAAAAATTATATTTACCTTTTACTAATCACATGGATAGAAAATGAATATAAAAAGAATACTAAAACTAATTAATATTTTTTTTATACTCTTTAATAGCAATAATCATATCACGAGATATCACTTCATTCTTTTCATTATTTGGAATGTTTTCAGTAATCTTATCAATTACTTCATCTAAATCAAATTCTTCTATTTTATACTCTTTTTCAAGTTCACGTTTAGTATAATTGGTTTTTGATAAATCAACTTTTTTATCTGTTTTTACCACATAATAATATATTTCATTTTTTCTATTAATTCCAACTTCAGGATAATCTTTATTTAAATAAACCACTTTTAAAAATGGCTCACCTATTTCACTATCATCTATTTCAATACCAGTTTCTTCTTTAATTTCCCTTTTTAAACAATCATTAAAACTTTCTTTCTTTTCTAAATGTCCTCCAGGAAATGCATAAAGACCACTTTCATTACCAATCAATATTTTATTATTATTAATTAATAATACTTTTATTCTTACTACTAAATCATTTATATCACTATCACTTAAATTACCATTATTATATATTACTTCTTTCATAAGAACACCTCTCTTAAAGTATAACATAAAAAAAGAAAACTATTAAAAGTTTTCATTTTTTAAATATTAAATCTAATTTTTCTTTTATTTGATCTCTATTAAATGGTTTTGCAATATAATCATTAAATCCCGCTGCTAGATATTTTTCTCTTGCTCCACTTACAGCATCAGCAGTAAGTGCTATTACTGGTGTTGTAAAAGCTGGATTATTTTTTAAATTTGCAAGAGTTGTTTCACCACTCATACCAGGCATCATAATATCCATTAAAATTACATCATACACATTGCCTGCATTTATTTTATCAATACATTCTTGTCCAGAATTTACACTATCAATTTGCATATTCAAATTAGCAAGAGCTCTATTTGCAACTTTGATATTAAGTGGATTATCATCAACTACAAGTACACTCTTAGTACTATAATCAACTTCATTACTTTCACCTATAACAATAACATCACTATTATTTATTTTTTGTACACTATGATCTATTTTTTGTGGAATATTAACCATAAATATACTACCTTGTCCATAAGTAGATGTTACAGTTATTTTACCTCCCATCATCTCAACTAATTTTTTAGTAATTGCAAGACCTAGTCCAGTTCCCTCAGTAGTAGTATTTCTCTCTACTCCTAAACGTTCAAATCTATTAAACAATTTGTCAATGTCTTCTTGCTTAATACCACGGCCACTATCTTGAACACTAATAATTAAATTACAAATATCTCCTTGATTAATACACTTACATGTAAAATTAACAAAACCACTCTCAGTATATTTAATAGCATTACTAACTAAATTATTAATAACTTCTTTCATATGAATTTTATCACCAAGCAAAAATTCAGGAATATCTTCAGCTATATCAACCTTAAAATCAATATGTTTTTCTCCAATTCTTACTGCATTAATTTTAGCAAGAGCCTTAGCATCTTCTTTAAAGTTATAAGATAACTCAGTTATTTCCATCTTTTCAGATTCAATCTTGCTAATATCAAGTATATTACCAACTATTTCAAGCAAGTTTTGACTAGCTACTTGAATATCACTAGCATCTTCTCTTATCTGTTCAGGTAATTCTCCTTCATAAGTACTAATATCTTCACTCATTCCCACAATAGCATTCAAAGGCGTTCTAATTTCATGAGACATACTACTTAAGAAATCAGTCTTAGCCCTATTTGCTTTATCTGCTTGATCACGAGCTATATTAATTTGTTCTATTAATCTTATATCTGGGTTTTCAATTGTATTAAACATTATAAATACAGTTAAAAATTGAGCTGCAGTAGATATAGTATATTCTGGATGTTCTCTTTGGACAACAGCTAAAAGTCCCATCATAATACCCAAAATGAAGAATGGGAACACCTTATTCACCCTCATATTTTTTCTATTAAGAACAATTACTAAAGCTACTATAAAAATTAAACAGCTTGAATAATAATAAATAAATTTAACAGCTGGCCCAGTAGCATACCCTATATGTTTTTCAACGGGTAAAAGTAAAACAAATAAAGCAGCAATTAATAATACTATAAAAGTACCAATTTGTATTTTTTTATACTTTGATTTGTTTTCTTCAGTTATATAAAGTGAATAAACATAATATAATAAAACTGTATTAAAAAATAAAAGATATAAAAAATATAATCGCATTATAATACTATAAGACATTGAATTTAAATATTTTTCGCTTAAATACATACACCCAATTTCTAAAATTATTCCCAATATATTTGAATAAAGCAATATAGAATAGATTTTAGACTCTTCAGTATGAACTTTATTTTTAAATAGGAAAACAATTCCCAATGTAATTCCAAATACTAAACATGTTAATAACATAATTTTAAAGTCCATGCTTCTCACCTCTATTCTATTTTATTAAATAAATTATATCACTATTATATTTTTAAATCTATATTTTTGGCAAACAAAAAAAGTTATTATAAATAACTTTTTTATTTTTTTAGTGTTAGTATTGATTCCTTTTCTTTTAAAGAAGATTGTACAAATACATCTTCAACATAAATAAGCTTATCAATATTATTCTCAGTTTTAAGATATTTAAAATCTCTCTTTCCACTTTTGGCTACTGGAAATCCTTCTTCAAAAGATCTTACCCTAAAATATAGTCTTTCAAAAATTTCACTTGGTAAATCTCTTTCTAATCTTAGCGCACATGATTTTAATATCTCTATAATATTCTTTTTAGAATCTGGTTGCTTTTCTAAATGGCATACATATGTACCATCATCCATTTTAATTACGGCAACTGACATTATATTTTTGGTATCTTTAGATATAGATTCTTCTATCTTATAGGTTGGAAAAAATGATCCATCTTTTAAATATACATAATCATCAACTCTACCCTTCATTTTAACGCTTCTAAATCTTGGCTCAGATTTATAAGATAAAGTTCCCATATTAATCCATTTTTTTCCATACTTATCAACAATGTATGCAGTTTCATCTAAAGTTGGATCAGTATATCCTAAAAATTCAGTTGGAGACTTTACAGCTAAAAATCCTGGTTCATTAATTTTACAATAATCACCATTTTGATTTATAACTTCGTATTCTATTAGATTAAATGGTATCATTCCTAAAGAATAGTTCTTACCATAAAGAATTAATCTTTTAGATTGTAATTCATGAAATAATGTAGTAAATACTCCTCCTGCTTCACAAGTTCCACCACCCATTGAAAATGTTACAGGTGATAGTGGAAATGGTAATTTTTTTACTCCAAATTTATGTTTTCTTGCTGTCTTATTTAAAAATTTTTCTTCTCCAGGAGTACATCCCTCACCAACAACATCTGCCATAATTAAATATGGAAATGTAATATTTTTATTTTCTTCTTTCCCTAATTCCTTTCCTAAATAAAGCCATCTACCAATTGTTGATTGACAATAATTTGGTTTATTTATTAACAAAGACTTTAATATAAATTTTGTTTCAACAAAAGGTTCTGATGAGTATGTGCAATTACAGAAAAAAGTATCTGCTACATTACCTATATTGGTATGAGAATAAACAGGAACTTCATATTGTGCAATTAAGTCTTTCATTTCAGGCATTCCAGAAACGTCAGATTTTTTAAATCTTGAACCTGCTATATATACTCTATTAGAATGTTTTACTCCCTTAGGACATCCTTTTTCAGTAGTACCACTTGTATATGAAATTGTCGCAACATCATCTAAACTAACATTTTCTAAAACTTCTCCACTATAATTTAATCCACTATTTAAAAATTCATTTTGACTAATCATGATTTTAGATGTTCTAGTTTTATATTCAGTATAATGTGAAGAAAAATTATGTTCAGGTCCATCAATTTCCTGATATGGATTAAAAGGTTTCCAATCTCTTCCTTTCATTAAAGAATCCTCTAATGATAATAGAATGGTTTTTTCTATATTACTTTCCTCTATAGCATCGGCTACTGAAGGATATACATCATCAGAAACAAAAATTAAACTAGAATTTGTTTTATCTAAAATATTCTTTAAACTATCTTTATTAAACCAATTGCCAACTAAATGAATTGTTGCCCCAACAAGACTACAGGCTAATAGCAAATACAAATATTCTGGTATATTTGATATACATACAGGAACTTGATCACCCTTCTTAACGCCATTTACTTTTAAAGCTTTGCAATATTCAAATACTTTAGACCACATTTCTCCATATGTAATCTTATTACCTCTATATTGAATAGCAACTTTATTCATAGCATTAGAACTTAAATTTCTTTCATACATAAATAATGCCCATGAATTGTTATTGTTCTTTTCAATATCATCTAAAGCTTTCTTTGCTTTCTTTGATAATTTTTCACTATATTTATAAGTATTTTGATTTGGTTTTCTTATTGATTGAATTCTTTTAACCTCTTTATCTAATTCTGGTAAATAACTAATTTTTGCCACAATACCCCTCCTATGACAAAGTTATAATACCAATTTTCTTTCTTATAGTCAAAAACTATGTATCATTTGTGATACATAGTTTTAAATTTTTGCTATATTTACTATTCATTTGACGCTTGTATGTCAACTTCTATTGTTGTTTTTTTATAAATTTGTTTACCTAATATTTTTATTTCCCATCCTTTTTCTATTCCATCTATATCATGAAGTCTATGTACTTTAGTAATTTCATATACTATAGATTTATAAACAATGCTTCCACCATCTTTTACTCTATATTTTACTGGAAATAAAAGTATTAATAATACAATTATTACTATAATAGTTATTGCTTTCTTTTTCATATATTCACCTATTAATATAATACCACATATGATATAATTTTCATATATGAGGTTATTACTATGATAGATTATGAAGGAATATTTTTTGATGAAAGTGAATGTAAAAAAATTAGAAATTTAGAAAAGAATCCTCTTGCTAATATACATGATAGTATTCATTGTACTTTTATATATAAACCAAATAATGATCAAGTATATGATGAATTATTAAATAAAGAGATTGATATTTATTTAGTATCTTATGGTAGTAGTAAGAATAATAGTGGTTTTGAAGTAGAGATTCCAGAAAAATATATGAAGTATTATAATAATTATGATATTAATGGTAATTATGTAAAACCTCACTTAACTGCTTCTATTAGTGATAATGGTAAAGCTAAAGATACTTGTAAATTAGAGTTTACTCCACTAAAAGAAAAAATTAAAATAACTGGAAAATTTGGTTATTGGATTAAAGAAGAAAATGGAAATGAATATTTATCATTTGAATCACATAAAGACAATCTAAATTAATTGGATTGTTTTTTTTCAAATACTTTTTTTAATATTTCATCAAGTATTTCAAAACTATTTACTTTTGAAATTAGAAAGCATTTTTTTCCAAAGTCTTTCAAAGATGATCCACATAAATATAATTTATTTCTGTCAACAATTATAAATCTATCATGAAATGAATTATTATTTATAAATACTACATTTTTATACTGACTTTCATATTTTTTCTTTAATATTTTATCAATATTTTTAGATACAATTATAATTCTACTATTAATATTTTTTAATATATCTAAAACTTCTTTTCCAGCATAATTATCTATTATAATTATTTCATTACTTGATGTATTAAAAAGATCAATCAATAATGAATATGAATCATAAAAATCACCTTCAAAATATATGTGATTATATGCTATTTCTTTTGGATTAAACTTATCAAATAATTCATCTATTCTTTTAGTATTATTGTTAACTTTATCTTCAAGTAATAGTATTTTATTTGGCAGTAAAACATCATTATAATTAATGTAATGCCTCATTTTTACAAAAGTATCCATAATTGCAATTGACACTTCAGTAGCTACTTTAGATTTAAGAATTGTTGCAAGCATGTAAACACCTTGTTCAGTAAATGCAGTATGGCCCTTTCTTGAACCACCTTTTGAAGTCGAAAAATTCGACTTCAAAGATAAATACTCATTCTCTGTCAATCTAAATATATATCTTTCCGGAAATTTATTAGGATTATTTTTGACAGCTTCATTAATTCTTTTCGTTTCAACTTGATATAAATTTGCTAAATCAGAATCTAACATTACCTCCTTTCCTCTTATTTCATAAATCAAATTATCAAGTGCTTCATTTTTTATTATTTCTTTCATTATATTTCCTCCTTTCAAAATAATAAAAAAGGAGTATATCTCCTCTGTTTCCAAAGGAAATATACTCCGCAGCATATATATTTGCTTTCTTGCCCTAAACAAATGTACCTTATCGTCTGAATTTTCATAATAACACCCGGCAAGTAATTATTACAAATAAATTGTATCACGCAAACATCAGTTTGTAAAGTATTGCTTTACTTTTTAATAATTTTATTTTCAATTGATTCTGGATCTAGTTCTAATTTTTTTAATACTTCACTTTTCTTTCCTTGAAGTACAAATTCATCTCTTATTGCAAATACTTTTATATTACCTTTATAACCATATTCATTTGCATAATTAACTAAATATGAACCAAGTGAATTAATATACATCATTTCTTCATAAACATAAATATTTTTATAATTATCAAGAATATCATTAAACATTGATTTATCTATTGGTTTTTGAAATCTTGCATTAACAATTCCAAGATCAATTTTTTCTTTTAAGTCTTCTCTTATTTGTTTTGCATTTTCAAGTAGATAACCATAAGTAATAATTATAGAATCTTTTCCTTTTTCAATCATTTCCCATGATCCAATTTGTATTTTTTTATATGTTTGTTTATTTATGTATTTCATTTTATCTCTTGAATAACGAATTGCAAAAGGTTTCTCTGTAATAGTAGCAGTATATAATAGATTTCCTGCTTCTATACTATCTTTAGGTGTAGCTATTATCATATTAGGAATTGGTAATAAAAAAGTCAAATCAAATACTCCTTGATGAGTTTCTCCATCTTCTCCTACTATACCTGCTCTATCAATACCTATTATTACATGTGAGTTCATTCTTGCTATATCATGTAAAACTTCATCATAACCTCTTTGCAAGAATGTTGAATATATTGATACAAAAGGAATTAAACCATCTTGTGCCATACCATTTGCCATAACTAAAGCATGTTCTTCTGCCATACCAACATCAATAAAATTATTTTTATATTTTTCTTTATATTTTAATAACTTACTTCCACCAGCCATAGCTGGAGTAATAACCATTATTTTTTTATTTTCTTCTGTTAGATTCATTAAATGATTAGAAATAACTTCACTCCATGATAATCTACCATCACTTTTTGCTTTAAGTTTTCCTGTTTCTATATCAAAAGGCCCTATACCATGCCAAGAACCAATTTTATCTTCTTCTGCATATTTATAGCCTTTTCCTTTTTCAGTTATAACATGAATAATAACAGGTCCTTTTTCTTTTTTGGCAATATTTAAATAAGTTAACATTTCTTTATAATCATGACCATTTATTGGACCATAATATTGAAGACCTAATTCTTCAAAAATGAATCCTTCTTTTAAATATAATTTCTTTATTGAAGCTTTAACATTAGTTATTCCTGCACTAATACGTGGACCTAAAAAAGGAATTCTATTAATAATATTTTTTGTTTTATCTTTAGCATTATTATATTTCCATGCACTTCTTATTTTATCTAGACCATTATGAACTCCACCAACATTTTTTGAAATACTCATTTCATTATCATTTAAAATAATAATTAATCTAGTTTTAGTATCTCCGATATGATTTAATGCTTCATATGCAAGACCATTTCCAATAGACCCATCTCCTATTACAGCGATAACATTATAATCTTTTTTTAATTTATCACGTGCAATAGCCATACCAAGAGCAGCAGACAAACTTGTAGAAGAATGCCCTGCTTCATATGAGTCATATATACTTTCATTCTTCTTTTGAAAACCAGATAATCCATCTAATTGTCTTAATGAATCAAACCCACTAGCTCTTCCTGTTAATATTTTGTGAGTATATGCTTGATGAGATACATCAAATATTATTTTATCTTTTGGAGAAGAAAAAACTTTATGAATAGCAATAGTTAAATCTACAACACCTAAATTTGAAGATAAATGCCCTCCAGTAACTGATACTTTTTCAACCAAGAATTTACGTATATCAAAAGCAAGATTTTCTAAATCTTTTATCTTCATCTTTTTTAAAAATTTTGGATTTTTTATATCTAATAAGTTCATATATATTGCACCTGTCTACATATTTTATATAATTATTAATTGTTTGTCAAAAAAATATGACTTACGTCATATTCTAGTCTTTATCAAAATGATAAAAATTTGTTAAATTAAATGCTTCAGAATTCATTTCTTTATGATTTATATCTCTTCCTATTTTCTTATAGTATTCTTTATTTGCAATCATTGCTTGATCTCTAGTTTGCCATTTTCTTCCATCTAATGATGAAATAGGTCCTCCATTTTGACTAAATCTATTATTAATTAAATTTGGATTACTAGGTATAGAATCATTTAAAGAATTATAAGATGTTCTTCTTTCAAAAGAATTTGGATTTGGTAATTTATTAATACCTCCATTATTTTCCATAAGATATAGTCCTTTCAATTATTCTTTTAGCATCTCTTTCATTAAATGGTTTATTTAACATATCTACAATTGGATATTTAAATGCATCAGTTATTGTTTCTTTATCATCTGCTCCAGTAATTATTGAAACAGGATATTTAATAAATAGATTATTTGCTTGTAAATATTCAAGAACTTTAAATCCATTTACTCCAGGCATATTTAAGTCAAGTAAAATACATTTAATATTATTTTCTTTTTCAAGTTCACTAATTGCAGAAACCCCATCAACTGCGGTAATAATAGTATATTTATCACTACACATCTTAATAATAAAGTTTCTAACTATTTCAGAATCATCAACTACTAATACAGAAGGTAATTCTTCTTCATGAATAACAATTACATCTTCCTTTGTTGAAGTATTTATTATATTATTTTGATGTAAATATTCATTAGAAATACTAATCATTTTTCTAATTTCACTAATAAATGAATCAAAATTTTGTATAACAAAGTCTTCTCTGTTTTCTTTTCCAGCCATTTCATGTGATAATGCTATTTCAGCCAGATTTGTAAAACCTAAGTATCTTGCATCACTCTTTAGTGAATGAGCACAAATTGCATAGTTTTCCATATCATGATTATCTTTATATTTAGTTAAATCTGAAATTTTACCATCAACAAGACTTAAAAATTCATTCATAGTCTCATCATATAATTCCATATCTCCTAAATACTCTAAACTTGATTCTAGATTAACTCCATTATTTTTTAAAATATTTACATCATTCATTATATTCACCCAATTTAATTATACAAGTATTTAAATCATACTTTCAATCACTATGAATTAATTTTACATAAAAAAATCAATTATTTCATAATTGATTTCTTTTTTCATTAATTAAATTTATTAAAATATCAATTTTATTATTTTTATCCTTAGAAGATTTTTTAATATTATTATATTTATTTAATAAAAAATCTAAATACTCTTTATACATTTTTTCATCTAAATGATTTAAGCCAAGTTCAATTTCACTTTCACTATAATTCATATTACCATTTTCAAATACAATCAAATTATAATACTTATTATTTTCTTTAATTATTTGTTCTTTACTAACTTTATAATTTAAATCATTCATTTTACTTCTTAAAATATTATGATAGTTATTTGATATTGTAATAATCTTATTAAATCTTAATTTTGTATTTTCAAGTATTTTTATAATTGTATGTGTTCCCATACCTGAAAGTACTAATGTATCAGCTTCACCATCTTTTATTTTATCAAGTCCATTAGAAACTCTTAAATCTATTAAGGGACTTTCAATATTAGATGCAGCCTTATTAATAACTTTTTCACTAATATCTGAAGCTATAGAGCGTTGATTTCTACGAGCAAGCATTAAAGATAATTTTGCTTGATCACACCCAACATCAACTACTTTATCTTTTTCATTTATTAGTGAATAAATTGCTTCAATTCTATTCAATTAAGAAATCTTTTAATTTTTTAGCTCTAGATGGGTGTCTTAGTTTTCTTAGAGCTTTTGCTTCTATTTGTCTAATTCTTTCTCTAGTAACTTTAAATTTCTTTCCTACTTCTTCTAATGTATGACTTGATCCATCAAATAAACCAAATCTAAGTTCTAATACTTCTTTTTCACGAATAGTTAAAGTATCTAATACTTCTCTTAGTTCATCTTTTAATATTTCATATGTAGCATATTCTTCTGGTGACATTGTTCGCTCATCTGCTAGGAAGTCTCCAAGATGTGAGTCATCTTCTTCTCCAATTGGAGTATCAAGTGATACTGGATCTTGACTAATCTTTCTAATTTCAGCTATTTTATCAACAGCTATTCCCATCTTTTTAGATAACTCTTGATCTGTTGGTTCACGATTTAATTCTAGAGTCATTTGACGTTCTATTCTAGCCATTTTATTTATGGTTTCAACCATATGAACTGGAACTCTTATTGTTCTTGCTTGATCTGCAAGGGCTCTTGTAATAGCTTGTCTAATCCACCATGTTGCATATGTAGAAAATTTATATCCTTTATCATAATCAAATTTTTCTACTGCTTTCATTAAACCTATATTACCTTCTTGAATTAAATCTAAAAATAATAGTCCACGTCCAACATATCTTTTTGCTATACTAACAACTAAACGTAAGTTAGATTCTGCTAAAATATTCTTGGCTTTTTCATCACCTGAAGCTACTCTTTTAGATAATTCTTGTTCTTCTTCTAATGTAAGAAGAGAAATTTTTCCTATTTCCTTTAAATACATTCTTACATTATCATTAACACTCATATCTTTGCTTTCATCAGGTACATCATCAATAATAATTTCTTCTTTTAAGTCTACTTCTCCACCATCTTCTTCATCTTCTGCTCTAACTTCAATATTGTTTTCAGTTAATGCATTATAAAGTTTATCTAATGCTTCACTATCTAAATCCAAGTCTATTGTTTTTTTAGCAATTTGTTCATATGTTAAGTATCCTTGCTCTTTTCCAGTATTTACAAGTTCTTCAATTCTTTCGTCAAATGTTTTAATATTGTTTACCATTTTAACACTTCCTTCTTAATATCTTCTATTTTTTTGGCAATCTCTATTTTTTTATTTATATCAAGAGTTTCATTCATTTCTTTCTTTAATGTATTAACTCTTTTTTCTATTGAATACTTTTTAATAGTATTTATATAATCTTCAAGTTCACTATCAGTATATTCATCACTATTATGATATTTCATTACCTCTTTTAAAGTATTATCTAGTACTTCATTATCTCTAATATAATCAATAAAATCACTATAATTAAAGTATCCATACGCATCCATAAACTCAACTATTTTATATGCAAGTAATGACATATTTTCATGTATTAAATAACCTAAAGTATTTTCAAAATATAGTATTACATCATCATAATGTAACATCAAATATAGTATTCTTATTTCACTTATATCATATTTATTATATCTTCTATTTTTAACTTCTTTCTTTACTTCATTCTTTTTAACATCTTTTATAGTTAATTTGTTTCTTATAACAGATTCATCTATTCCAAATTCATTACATAATTCTTTTATTTTTAATTCTTTTAATATATCATCATCTATTAAGTCTAATGTTTCAATTGCTTCGTTGATATATTTACTAACCTCTAGTGAATCAGTCATATTCTTTTTGGATTTCATATAATTAAACTTAAAATCTACAAAAGAAATTCTATTATTATATGCTTTATCAAATAAGTCTTTACCCTTATGAACAATATATTCATCACTATCTTTATAATCATCAAATACTATTACTGTAGTATCTATATTATTTTTTATTAACTCATTTCCAATAGTAATTGTCGCATTCTTACCAGCATCATCTTGATCAAGATTTAATACTACCCTACATTTATATTTAATTATTAAATCCAAATGTTCTTTTGTAAATGCAGTACCCATCAAAGCAACCACATTTTTATATCCGATACTACTCATTCTAATAGTATCCATAAATCCTTCGCAAATAATAATCTCTTTACTCTTTTTTATATTTAGTAGAGCATTATTAATATTATAGAATACTCCACTTTTCTTAAAAATAAATGTATCCTTTGTATTAGAATATTTACTAAGAGTATTTTCTTTTAAATCTTCACTTAAATATTTACGTCCAGAAAATGCTATTACATTATTATTTTCATCTATAATTGGAAATATAATTCTATTTTGAAAAGTATCAAATACTCTTCCATTTACTTCTTTAGCAATATCAATATCTATTAAATCTTGAATATCATATTTACTTTCTAATATACCAGTTAATTTATTACTTGTTGCAAGTCCAATATTAAATTCATTTATTATTGACTTATCAATATCTCTTTCATTTAAATATTTAAGTGCTTCTTTTCCTTCATTACTTATTAAATTGTTTTTAAAATATTTATTTACTGTATCATTTATCTCATAATACTTATCATATTTAGTATTAGTCTTTTTTGTTTCTTTTACATCAAGTTTTATTCCTGCTCTATCAGCAAGAATTTTAAGTGCTTCAAGAAATGAAACCCCATTAATTTTTTCAACAAATGATATTACATTTCCAGATTCACCACAAGAGAAACATTTAAATATTTGTTTATCTGGATGAACACTTAAAGATGCATTATGATCATCATGGAAAGGACAAAGTGCTTTATTCTTTTCATTCAAATCGATATAACTACCAATAACATCTACAATATCATTTTTTGATTTAATTTCATCAATTAACTCTTTTGTGATATAAGCCATTTTTGCCCTCCTAATAAATTATATACGACAAGAATTTCAAAAACACTTCTTTTTTTATAAATATTTTATAAAAACGAGCATATTATAACACTATTTAATAAAAAATAAAATAAAAACTTGAGATTTTTCTCAAGTATTTTATTCATTAATTTTTATTTAAGATTACATCTATTGGACGTATTCTATTAATTTTTTCCATTAGTAAACATGTAATCAATAAAGAAGATAAAACTATAAAAACAAATGATATTATTAATACACTAGGATTTATTACAATTCCATTTAATGTGAAATAAAATCTTTTAAATAAAGAACTACTTAATTCATAAGATTCAACTAACCACATTATTATTCCAAATATCCAAGATATAATTCCTATTAATAATGTTTCAACAACAAATATTTTTGTAACATCCCTACTGCTTGTACCTATACTTTTTAATATTCCAATTTCCTTTTTAAAATTTGTTATAGAAGCAGAAATATAATTTAAAATCAATAGTATTGAAAATAATACAAATATAACACTAAATGTAAATAAATATCTTTTTATCATATGATAGATAAATATTACACTATAAACATTACTAGAATTATTAAAACTTAAATAATATTTTTCTCCTTCATCATAATACTGTTTATCATATGTATAATCTAAATCATTAAATATATTCTTAATATTATTTGTATTATCTTCATAAACAAATAATGATTTAATTACCTTTTTTGATAATGTATAATTATTTACAAGATAAGATCCAATATAATTCTTTTCTCCTAAAGAAACACCAATAACATTAACAGAATCAATATTATTAAATGTTCTATTAATTAATTTTATTTTTAAATTACTCTTATTTTCTTTTAAGTATTTTATTAAATAATTCTCAACTATTTTATTATATACAAGACTTCTATTCTTTTTTAAATAATTATCAAAATTTTTATTATAATCACTAAATAATCTAAATGTATCTATTGATAGTATTACATCGTTATTAGATAAATTTTTTATTTCTTTTAAATTACCATTTAAGTCATAATATTTAATTTTACTATTTAGTACTTCTATTCTGTCACTACTAGTTTGTCCATCATTATAAAACTCTACTTTTGAAGAATCAAAATCATTATTTAATTCCAAATTTTTAATAAATTTATTATTTACATATATTAAAGATGATTTTGAACTATAGTTTTCAATATAATGTCTTTTTATTTCATTATTCCAAAACTCACCACTATTAAATACTTGTTTATATAAGCTATTATCATCATCAACAATACCAGTTATTATTGCATAATGTTTCCCAAATCTTATTTTAGTTTTACTATTTATTATTTCTTCATAGTTTTTAGGTTTATATAAATTACCATTAATATCATAGATACCATAGTTTATCATCGAATCAGCAAAGTATTTATGAACAATTATTTCATTATTTTTTTTAGGATATGATCCAATATAAGAGTTAATAATTCTATCATCTATGGTATTTATAAATATAAAACTATTTGGTCTCATATTATATGCATCATTTTCTATTAATTTTTCACTTAAACTTCCAAATTCAAATCCAAGTAAATTATTATCTTCATAAAGTAAATAACCCATATTTACTTTTCCATTTATAGCATATTCCACATAATCTATACTATCATCATTAAAATCTAATGATTCTTCTTCTCTACTTCCATATTGATTTAATTTTACTTTTTTATAATCTATTTTCAAAACATAACTATTATTATCTTTAATAGTATTACTTATAAGAGATATATCATTAAATAAATATACATTTATACAAAAGCACATAAATGAAAAAGCAACTAATGATAAAAGTATAGTAAGAATAAGTCTTTGTGGTTTATGTAATAAATAAGTTTTTGCCATTTTATATGAATAAGAAAACGGTAATATTGACTTAATAAGCTTTCCTTTTTCTAATTTATTTCTTTTAACATTCTTTTTAGAATCTTCTATTACTTCGCCATCTTCAAGTTTAATAATTCTATCTGCATATACAAAAGCACTTTCTATATCGTGAGATACAACAATAACAAGAGCATCTTTACTAATATTTTTAAGTATTTTAAATACTTGATTACTAGATTTGCTATCTAAGTTGCCAGTAGGTTCATCAGCAAGTATCAATTTTGGCTTTTTAACAAGACTTCTTGCTATTGAAACTCTTTGCTTTTGACCTCCAGATAATTCATTGATATTTCTTTTTTCTAATCCTTCTAAATCTACCATTTTTAATGTATCTAATATTAATTGTTTATTATCAATATTTTGTAGCTTTAGAGATATATTTATATTTTCAAAAACATTAAATTCCTCTAAAAGATTATAATCCTGAAATACAAATCCCAAATATGAATTTCTATAATAATCAAGCTCTTCTTGATTCATTTTACATAAATCTTTATTATCTACAAGTATTTTACCTGCTTCTGGGCTATCTAATCCACCAAGCATATTTAATAAAGTTGTTTTTCCGCTACCACTTTTTCCAACAATAAAAACTAAACCTTTATTTTCAAATTTTAGGTTTATATCTTTTAAAGCATTAGTATTAACACTTTTTTTAGATTTATAAGTTTTATTAACACCCTTTATTTCTATCATAATATTATTATATCATAAAATATAAAATTATAATATTACAAAAAAAAAGAGTCATTATGACTCAATTTTCTTTATATGTAGAATCATATAAATCTTCACTATCATTCATCACAACTTCATTTCTAATTAATTCTGGCAAATCTTCTTTTGATGAAAGTCCAAAATAATCAAGAAATTCATTAGTAGTTTTATATAGATTTGGTTTACCAATTGAATTTTCTTTTCCACATATTTTAATAAAGTTTCTTGCAAGTAGTCTTCTTACTATTTGAGAAGAATTAACACCTCTAATTTCATCAATTTTTAGTCTTGTTATAGGTTCATTATATGCTATAACAGCAAGAACTTCTAAAGCTGCATTTGATAAATTTGTTGTCTTAGAATCAATTACTAATTTTTCATAATACTCCTTATGTTCTTCTTTAGTAGTTAATTTGAATGCATTACCTAAATAAGAAATTCTAAGACCTCTATTATTATCTTCATAATCTTTTTTTAATTCTAATAATAATTCTTTAACTTTATCTTCTGGTATTTCAAGTATATTAGACATTTCCTTTAATGTTGTACCCTCATCCCCTACTATAAATAAAATCCCTTCAAGTACTGCTTTTAAGTTCACTTTAATCAACTCTTTCTAAATAAATACTACCAAAATTATTATCTTGCTTTAGAATAATTTCTTTATTTTTAGCCATTTCTAGTACTGATAAAAATGTAACTACCACATATGGTTTACTAAAATCATCAAATAATTCTGTAAAATCTATTTTTTTCTTTTCTTTCAATATACTTCTTATTGTATCAATTCTTTCCTTAACAGACAACTCTTTTCTTGTAATTTTGGTATTTACAGGCTTATTATATTCTTGACGTTCTAATAATTTTTGAAATGCAAGTAGTAAATCATTTATTCCTAAATTTCCATCATTTTCTATTTTTTCTTTTGAATATTTTTGTAATGATTCTGGAGCTTTAGTATAATAAGAAGCTCTTTTCTCTTCAAGTACTCTAAATTCTGTAGTACTATCTTTATATTTCTTATATTCTAATAATCTTCTTTTTAATTCATCTTCTGGATTTTCTTCTTCTGTTTCTTCATCATCTTTTGAATTTGGAAGTAATTTTCTACTTTTTATTTCTATTAATTCTGCAGCCATTACCAAATATTCACTAGCTATATCTAAGTTCATTTCATTCATTTCATTTATATAATCTAAGTATTCTTTAGTAATTTCAGATATTTCCACATCAAAAATCTCCATCTTAGATTTTTTTATAAGATGAAGAAGCAAATCAAGTGGTCCTTCAAAATCCCCTATTAATAACTTATCCATTACTCACATTTCCATTCTTTAAGAGATAAACTATCTTTAATTATTTTAGGTGTTGTATTTTTTTCAAATAATAGTGCTAAAGATCCATTATCAACATTTAAATCAACAGTGTATTTTAAAGTGTTGTTTTCTAATGTGGCATTGTTTGTCTCTTTTAATCCTTCGTATTCTGATGCTAATTTTTCATCATTTTCTTTATTTGAAGTTTTTTCTATATCATAAGATGCTAAACCATTATTAATAAAATTATAGACATGTTTGTATGTATAATTCTTATCAGATAACGTACAGGTTAATGATGAAGTCGATTTCTTTTCTATATCAGAATATGTTTTCACAAGTGCATAAAATGCACCATTATAAATATCACCATTTACATGTATAACGTATGTACTTACAGTATCTTTTTCTAATTTTTTATCTGGATTAAATAATTCTTTATATAAAAGCTCTCTTTCAGAATTATATAATTCTACATAAATTCCTAATGATTTTGCATTATTGTATTTTGCTAAAACCTCATAACTAAATGTTACCCCTTTTCCTACAGTCTTTCTAAAATTATAGAATTTAATATCTTTTACTTTAATTGAACTAGTATTTTCATCTATTAAAATATAACCATCAATTACATTATTTGTATTCTTTGTTGTTGAAGAAGTGCCATTTGTTGGATTTTTATAACTATCATAAATTGATATTATAGTATCAATATTAAATACAAATATTATAAGAATTATTAAAAATACTATGATTCCAACATTACTTGATTTACCTTTTGGAGCTGTTTGAATTACCTCTACTCCATTTGCATTATCTATAGGAGATTCTTCATGTGAAACTTCTTCTTGTGATGGTACTTCAGGCACTGATAAAGGTGGAAGCTCTGGTGATTTTTGAACATCTGGATGAACTGAAGTTGGTGTAAAAAATGGCGTAGTAGCTTCTTG
>CAMKMS010000020.1 GCA_946413985.1 uncultured Mycoplasmatota bacterium | reverse complement strand
TGGTGTCCCCGGCACGATTCGAACGTGTGACCGACGGCTTAGAAGGCCGTTGCTCTATCCAGCTGAGCTACGAGGACAGGTCAAAATTACAAAATAAAGTATACAACATTATTTCGTAATTTGCAAGACTTTTATTTTATTTTAAGGCCTAATTCATTTAACTGAACTTCATCAACCTTATTTGGACACTCACACATTAAATCACTGGCACTAGCAGTTTTTGGAAATGCAATAACATCACGAATATTTTCTGTCTCAGTAAGTAACATCGTAAGTCTATCTAACCCCATAGCAAATCCACCATGAGGAGGGCATCCATATTTAAGGGCATCAACAAAGAATCCAAATTTTTCTCTTATTTGTTCTTCTGTTAATTCTAATGCTTTAAACATTGTTTCTTGAACTTTTTCATCATGAATACGAATTGATCCACCACCTGCTTCATATCCATTAATTACAATATCATATGCTTTAGAGTAACAATGTGCTTTATCAGTTAAAAGTTTATCAACATCTTCGTCTTTAGGCATAGTAAATGGATGGTGGCATGCTAAGTATCTACCCTCTTCCTCACTCCATTCAAATGATGGGAAATCAGTTACCCAAAGAAGTTTATAGTCTCCACTTTTAATTAAACCAAGCTCACGAGCAAGTTTACATCTAAGTGCACCAAGTGATGTTTTGACAATACTATAGTCTCCAAGTATTACAAAAACTAAATCATTATTCTCTATATTTAAATACTTACGAATACTTTCTATTTCTTCATCTGTTAATGCTTTTGCAATAGAACCAGTTACTTCTTCATTAAACTTTAAATAAGCAAGTCCTCCTGCTTTATAAGTTTTAACATACTCTGTTAATCTATCAAGTTCTTTTCTTGAATACTTATCAGAAGCATTTTTAGCAACAATAGCATTAATTACTCCATTATTATCAAGAGTGTTTCTAAATAATGTTGATTCTGATTTTTTTAGTAGTTCTGTAATATCCATTATTTTCATATCAAATCTTAAATCTGGTTTATCACTACCATAATCTTTAATAGCATCATCATATTTCATTTTCATTAAAGGTAGATTTATATCAATACCTTTAACTTCTTTAAATATACTAGCAACTAGATTTTCACCCAATTCCATAACATCATTTTCATCTACAAAACTCATTTCTACATCAATTTGAGTAAATTCAGGTTGTCTATCAGCACGTAAATCTTCATCTCTAAAGCATTTTGCAATTTGAAAATATCTTTCAAATCCACTAACCATTAATAATTGTTTAAATATTTGAGGTGATTGAGGAAGTGCATAAAACTTCCCCTTATTTACTCTACTTGGTACAAGATAATCTCTTGCTCCTTCTGGTGTACTTTTACATAAAATTGGTGTTTCAACTTCTAAAAAATCTAATCCATTTAAATATTTTCTGGTAGCAAAAGTAATATTGTTTCTAACTACAAACTTATCTTTTAAACTTTCTCTTCTCAAATCTAAATATCTATACTTAAGTCTAGTATCTTCAAGAGCAGTCGTATCATCGCTTATTTGAAAAGGAATTTCTTTTGATTTATTAATTAATTCTAATAATTCTGTTTCAACTTCAATTTCTCCTGAAGCTAAATTTTTATTTTTACTTTCTCTTTCAACAATCTTACCTTTTACTTTTATAACATATTCATTTTTTAATTCATTAGCAAGATTATAATACTTAGATTCAGGTCTTACAACAACTTGAATAATACCTGCTCTATTTCTTAAATCAATAAAAACAAGTCCACCCAAATTTCTAACTTTTGAAACCCATCCATTAATAGTAACCTTTTCTCCTACATTACTAATATTATAACTTTTAATCTTTTCCATATTATCTCCTTTCAAAATAAAAACAATGATTACTAAAGGACGAATCATTGTTTAAAATCCGTGGTACCACCTTAATTACTTATATTAAGTCACTCATATTTTATAACGGTTTTATTACCGGCTTAATCTACTTAATTCTTTAAGCACTCTGGATGTCTTTCTATTTAATAATGTGTTAATTTTCATCAACCATTAACTTTCTATAAGCAATTATTAAATATACTCTTTCCTTCTTCGTTTATGTCATAATTATAGTAAAATCTATTTCAAAAATCAAGTACTATTTCCTTTTAAAATTATATTTATTATTTATATTTATTTCATTAATATTATAGTTTTCAAATATTGAACTAGTAAGTACGAATTCTTCTTCATCTAAATATTTTTCGTTATTAAAAATATAATCATTAAAATTTAGATTTATTTTTTTATCATTTATTTCATAACTTATTAATTTTGTTTTATCATCAAAATAACTGTTTAAATTATTTTGTGAATTAATACTACTTTTTAATTCTTCAATAATAATATCTATTTTGTCTTCATTATTATTTTTTATTTGAGTAACTGGAACATAATATTTATACTCATCAATATTTTTAGAAAAAAATATTGTTGTTTTACTAGTATTATTTAAACTATTTAAATCATATTGTTTATTAATACCATAACTTCTTTTTAGGGGATATGGTATATCTTTGTGTGAATTAGGTAAATTCCTAAGTTCACGTCCATCTACTTTTATATAAACTGTATCAATACCATTTATCTCAGTTATAGTATATAGTATTGCTTCAATCATAGATTCTTCCAAATATTTATTTACTTTTAATATATCTATACTAAAATCTAATATTACTTTATTCTTATTTACTTTAACACTATTAAGTTTCGTGTTTTTCGGAATTAATGGATAAAAATCCAAAAGCTCACTACTTCCATTTGTGAGTATATCTATTTTCTTTTTTATTTCTTCTTCAATTGTTTTACTATCAAAAAACATTGTAACCCTTGAAACATAATTATCTTTATCAAGCATATAAATAACATTTTGTGTTTTATCATTATTGATGCGTACTTCAGTTTTAATATCTTCATGTGTTGGATAAAAGTAAAATAATCCAAATAGCATTAAACATATTGTTGATATTAAAAACTTTTTTATTGCATATTTTTTTAATTTGTCCATACTAATTATATGTTTTAAAACAAATAAAAATGACTAATTTAGTCATTTTTTTATAAAGATATTTCACCTAGTTTTAATAACTCTATAACAGCTCCTGCTCTTCCTTTGCATCCAAGTTTTTGCATAGCATTTGAGACATGATTTCTAACTGTTTTTTCACTTATATTTAAAGACTCTGCAATTTCTTTTGTTGATTTATTTTTAATTAAAAGCATGAATACATCTTTTTCTCTTTTGGTTAATATATTTCCTGTCATAAATTCACTCCTTTATACTAATAATAATTTATGACAAAAAAATAATTTAGTTAATATATTTGCCTATTTTTAAGAAAATTTAATTGTTATATTTTTCCTATCTTCAAATTCTTCTTGTATAGATTTCATTATTTTACTTACCAATTCTTCATCATGTTCATTTGAAGAAATAGTAACATTTATATTATCTTGATTTATCTCAACAAATGAAATAATACCAAAATCATTTTGTATTTTATCTTCTAGATATGATTCTTTTCCTTTAGAAAGATTTAATAATTGCAATTCTTCAAATGCAGTGTTTTTTTCATTAGCATCATTGGAAGATAATATTTTATCTTGAAGTTCTGCCATTTCATTACTAATATGTTCATCTCTTTCAACTCTAAGAGCAACAAGCATATTATTTTCACTAACATTAACATCTATCTTTTTAGATACTTCTTCAGTCTCGGCATTTGAAAAAATATCACTAGGAAGAGTTATATAATAAATGCCCAAAATTAGTATTAAAGAAAATAAAGTTAAAAACCATAAATTATTTTTACTCATGATTCACCTCATTAAATTATATTGTTATTTTAAAAAAATATACATTAAAAAAGTTTAGCTAAAAATATAAAGCTAAACATTTTTCTAAACAATACCTAATATCTCTTTCATTAAATGGTTTTTGTAATACTTCTATTATTGGATAACTTCTTGCTTTATTTAATACTGCTTGATCTTCAACTCCAGATATTACAACAACAGGTAAATGAACAAAATAATTATTCTTTTTAAACTCTTCTAATACTTCAAGTCCACTAACATTTGGCATATTAATATCAATTAAACATGCTTTTATTTTGCTTCTAAAGTTTTCATCTTTACACAAATCTATTGTTTTTCTTCCATCATCAGCTATTACAACATCATATTTATTACAAAAGACACTTTTTACAAAATTAGCAACTATTTCACTATCATCGGCTATTAAAATAACACCATTTTTTGGTTCATTATTGTCTACAACAACTTTATTTTTATTCTGATATATTAATGCTTGACTCATTGGATCTAATGAATTAATATCATCACTGTTAATAGTAATAACATTATTATTAGTTGGAGATTTACTTTCTCCATATAAATATGTATTTAGAATATTAATTGCTTTATATACTTCTTCAATCAACAAATTGTGTTTTTCATTTACTTTTGATAAATCATTTGCTTTACTAGCAAGTTCAAGTTCATAAGCAAGATCTCCAAGAGCCATAAATCCTAAATATCTAACATCACTTTTTAATGCATGTACTTCAATTGAATAATTATGCATATCATTATTACTATTATATTTTTGTATAAGATTTACTTTGTCGTCAATCATATTTAAAAATTCATGACTAACTTCATCGTACATATTCATATCACCAAGTAATTCTAAACTTTTATCAACATCTACACCATTTTGTTTTAAATAATTAGCATCTTTCATATACTCACCTATCTTTACAAGTATTATATCATACAAATTTTAAAATATATATTGATTTCTGTATCGTTTGTGATACAATAAGGATATGAAAAACGTGTGTGATTGTGTAAATTTTATTAAAGTTGATAAAACTCCTGATGAATTAAATAAAGAATTCATTAAACATTTTGTTTCTTTTCGTAAAGAAAACAATTTAACCCAAGACTTACTTGGTATTTATTCTCATGTTAATAGAGTTAAAATAGCAAGAATTGAATCTGGCATGCATTCACCTACTGTTAAAAATTTACTTGATATTATTGGACCTTTGGGTTATACAATTAAAATTGAAAAGATAAAGAAAGATAAAGGCAACTAATAATTAGTTGCCTTTATTTTGTAAAATTAATTTTCTTGCACTACTAGTTTGTGCATATAACTCCCAATTATCATGTGGAACTTCTTTTTGATTACTAAGTACTAATTTTACTCTATCTTTTGTTTTTAAAACATAATCTAAAGTAACTTCTTCATCATTAACTAATGCCTTAATTAATCTTGGGGCTTCATACTCATTAACTTTATATGCATAATCAACTATAGTTGCTCCTTTTGGAAGTTCTACTACTGTACCAAGAGGTGTATAAACATATACTTTATCAGAAAACACTTCTGATTTAACTGAATTAATAAATTCTTCATTATTAGAAAACATTGAATCTATTTGTACAAGTGAATTAAAAAATTGACATTTATTACTCAATTCTTTTTGCATTTCACTTCTTGCATTTCCTTTTTTCATATCCCAAAAAGCAGGTAAACCGAAAGATGCAATTTTATCCATATCATAAGTCCTTATTTGACTATGAATAAATCTATCAGAAGTATAAACTGTAGTATGTAATGATTGATACATATTTGTTTTAGGATTACAAATATAATCTCTAAACTTAGAATTCATTGGTTTGTATATACTATGAATTACTCCAAGTGTTCTATAACAATTATCAATATCATCTACAATTACCTTTAATGCAAGCAAATCATGTATATCTGAAAGTTTTTTTCCTTCATTTAGTTTTTGATAAATACCATATACATTTTTAATTCTTATTCTAATGGAATAAGGAATACTCTTATTTTTTAATATATTCTCTACTTTTAAAGCCATTTCATTTACAAGACCCAGGTATTTATTGCCCACTTCATTTCTTTGTTCATTTAATCTTTCAAAATCATTAGGTTTTAAATATTTAAAAGCTAAATCTTCAAGTTCACTTTTAATTCTGTATGCACCGATATAGTAAGCAAAAGGAACATATATTTCCATTGTTTCTAAAGCTTTTTCTTGTTGCTTATTCTGTTTTTTATAATTAAGTGTTCTCATGTTATGTAGTCTATCAGCAATTTTTATAATAATAATTCTAACATCCTTTGTTATACCAGTAATGATTTTTCTAGTATTTGCATAATTAACTTCTTCTATGGTTGAGAAATTCAAATCTTTAATATTACTAACTCCATCAACTAAAGAAGCAATATCACTATTAAATTCATTTTCTATTTCTTCTTTTGTTGCTTTAGTATCTTCTAATGTATCATGAAGTAAAGCAGCACATAATGTATCTATATCAGCATGCATAACCGCTAATATGTATGCAACGTTTAAAGGATGAATAATATAATCTTCCCCACTATCTCTTTTTTGACCATCATGATAAAATGAAGCATAAGAAAATGCTTTTTTTACTAAAGAAATATCTTCTTCATTTGAATTATATTTTTTAATTTCATTTAATAAATCATTAAAACTTATACTATTCATTTTATCCTCCATATAATAAAACGCCTTTAAAGAATGTCTTTAAAGGCATGATAAACAAAACTATTGTTATTTTTAATTATAAAGTTGTGTTTTATTATTTTATTCATATAACCCACCATATTTTTGAATAATAAGATAACTTTACTATTAATTTTAAATTTTGTCAATACTAACTATACTTTTCTATTTGTTCTTTTTTAAAATTTTCATCATAATTAATACCCATAGCATTTTTTACTTCAAATAGTGTTTTATTTGCATATTCGTTTGCTTTTTTAGTACCATCTTCAAGTATATCTAAAATACTTTTAATATCTTTTGATAATTCTTTTCTTTTTTCTCTTATTGGTCTAATAGTATCAATCATAACATTACATAAGAATTTTTTGATTGTTCCATCACCTATTCCACCTTTTTGATATGCAGCTTTTAATTCATTTAAATTATTAAACTCTGGATAATATTTTTTAAAATGATCATTTGTTGAAAATGCATCTAAATAAATAAAAGCAATATTTCCATCTAATACTCCAGGTTCATTAAGTAATCTTGGAAATGATTTAATAGAGTTTACTTTAGATTTAATAACGTCATCTTCATCACTTAAATAAATACAATTATTTAATGATTTACTCATCTTGGCATTATCTGTTCCAGGTAAACGCATACATATATTATTTGTTGGTAAAAATGATTTACATTCTACTAAACAATTAGTGTTATAAGTCCTATTAAAACTTCTAACTATTTCACGAGTTTGCTCAATCATTGGTTCTTGATCATCACCTACTGGAATTAAGTTAGCTTTAAATGCAGTAATATCTGCTGCTTGACTTATTGGATAAGTTGCAAATCCTACAGGTATTCCTTCTTCATTATCATCGAAACCTCTCATTTTAATTTCACTTTTTACTGTTGGATTTCTAAGAACTCTAGGAAGAGTTACAAGATTCATATAATACATTGTAAGTTCACTTAAAGCACTAATTTGTGATTGAAGACAAAAAGTAACTTTTTTAGGATCTAATCCAACAGCTAAATAGTCAAGCATAACTTCAATTATATTATCTCTTACTTTTTGAGGATTACCTGCATTATCAGTTAAAGCTTGAATATCAGCAATTAAAATAAACATACTTTCATAATTACCTTCATTTTGTAATAATACTCTTTGCTTTAAAGATCCCACATAATGTCCAACATGTAATCTTCCAGTGGGCCTATCACCTGTTAAAATAATATTTTTCATTTTTATCACCTTTCTTTTTAATAAAAAAATCTTATCCGAAAAGGATAAGATTGCTATTCTTATTTTGCCACCCATTCATATACCATCATATACGTTCTTTTATAACGGAAGAAACCCGTTTTCCCATACTTTAAATTCTGGGAAACTCTTATTGGTCCATTCATTATTATAAGTTTTGAAATGTCACACCTTACCATTTCTCTCTTTAAAAACTAAATAATAACTACTTACTCCAAATCATAGATTTATTTGTTTGACAAGTAAATTATTGCATAAAATATCATATTTGTCAATATTTACAACAATATAATAATTTGCTATACTATTATTAGAATAAGAAGGTGCAATATGGATTATTTTACATTTTTAATAGAATTATTTGTATGTTTTTTATTAAGTTTTCTAATTGGATTTGAACGTCAGGCGCGAAGACGTTCTATTGGTCTTAGAACTATAATATTAGTTAGTGTTGGTTCTTTTCTTTTTGTAACATTTCAAAAATCATTTCCAGATTCTGATATGAACAGAATTGCTGCTCAAGTTGTTGCTGGAATTGGTTTTCTAGGTGCTGGTGTCATAATTAAAGATGAAAAAAGTGTAAAAGGACTTACTACTGCGGCTACATTGTGGTGTGCTGCTGCTGTAGGAATTCTGTGTGGTGCAAACCTTTTATTTGAAGCTGCAGTTGGAACTGTTGTAATATTATTTATAAATATTATATTAAGACCACTTAATAATAAAATTATAAAACTTGCTTCAAGTAAAGATTATGATGTTTATTATTTTAAAATTGAATGTGATTCTAGCAAAGAAAATGAAATATTAGATAGTATTCAAAATATAGCAAAAAAGACTAATTCAAAAATTGTAACAACAAAAATTGTGGATGAAACAGAAGATATTAGTACGATTGATTTCTTAATAGCTAATACATCAAAAATAACAGATTTAACAAATAGAATTATGCAAATACTAACTCATAAAGAAGAAATAAAATCAATAAATTTAATTAAAAAAGGAACAATTGATAATTTTGAAGAAGAATAAAAAGAAGTATTAAATAAGACCTAATTTATTTAATACTTCTTTTATTTCTTTAACACTAATTATTTCTAGTTTTTCTTTAACTTCATTTGGAACATCTTTTAAGTCCACTATATTATCTTCAGGAATAAATACGGTTTTTATTCCTGCTCTTACTGCTGCCATTAATTTTTCTGGAAGTCCACCAATAGGCATTACATTTCCTCTTAAACTAACTTCTCCAGTCATAGCAATGTTTTCACTTACTTTCTTTTTTGAAACAAGACTTGCAAGTGCCGTAGTAATTGTAATACCAGCAGAAGGTCCATCTTTAGGAGTAGACCCTTCTGGAACATGTATATGTAAATCATTATCTTTAAATAATTTTACTTTATCTGGATAAAATTCTTTAACAAGGCTTATAGCTATTTGAACACTTTCTTTCATAATGTCACCCAAATGTCCAGTAATAATTATTTTTCCACTTCCTTTAGTAAACAAAGACTCAATAAATAAGATTTCTCCTCCAGCACTGGTCCAAGCAAGTCCAGTTACAATACCACTTTTTTTATTTTTTATTGCTTTATTATGTCTTATTTCTTTATCATCAATATAATCTTTTACATTTTTAGACGTAATTGTTACTTTGCTTTTTTCATTAGACACTATTCTAACAGCCACTTCTCTTGATAAATGTTCAAGTAATCGTTTTAAATTTCTTACTCCAGATTCCATAGTATAAGATGATATTATTTTATTAATGCCTGAAGTAGTAATAGTTAATTGTTTTTTCGTTAATCCACTCTTTTTTAATACTTGTGGAATTAAATGATTCTCTGCAATATGCAATTTTTCAAGTGAACTATATCCATTAAATTCTATTACTTCCATTCTATTAAGGAGTGCTTCTGGTATCTTTTCAATTGAGTTTGCTGTACATATAAAGAATACATCACTTAAATCATATGGAACATTTAAATAATGATCAGTAAAAGAAAAGTTTTGTTCAGGATCTAGTACTTCTAATAATGCACTAGCTGGATCCCCATCATAAGAAGTTATTAATTTATCTACTTCATCTAAAACCATAACTGGATTTGAAACACCACTTTTATTAATTCCATCTAGTATTCTTCCTGGTAGAGCTCCAACATATGTTCTTCTATGTCCTCTAATTTCTGCTTCATCTCTGATTCCCCCAAGTGATACTCTAACATATTTTCTGTTCATACTTTTACTAATAGCATCTGCAATTGAAGTTTTACCTGTACCTGGAGGGCCAACAAATAATAGAATACTACCCGACCATCTTTTATTTAAATTCATTATAGCGATTTCTTCTATTATTCTTTTCTTAACTTTTTTAAGTCCATAGTGATTTTCATCAAGAATCTTTTTAGCTTTATTAATATCTATTTGAATGTATTTTTCTTTATTCCAAGAAAGTGTAGTTAAAAAATCAATATAATCATATAGCATTCCATATTCTTGAGAAGAAGAACCTTCTTGTTTTAATCTGTTTATAACCTTCTCTGCTTCTTTTCTTGCATATTCATTCATATTAGATTCTTTAATTATATTTTCAAATTTACTAATATCACTAATACTATCTGGATGCATATTATCTAGTTCATTTTGTAAATATTCAATTTGCTTTTTTAGAGCATGTTCTTTATATATCTTTTCATTTTCTTCTTTAACTTTATTATTTGCTTCACTATTAACTTTTTCAATATTTATATATTCATAAATAATACGTTCTATTTCATTATATCTTTTCTTTAAAGAGCTTTCTTCAAGCAAAGAATACTTTTCGTCTTTATTTAGACTAAGTAAATCATTAAGTGAACAAATAATTTCATTTAAATTATTCCATTGCATAATATATGCACGAGCAAAAAAGCCCCATTCATATTTATTTACAAATTCAGCTATACTACTTTTTAAATTTGCGAGTTTATTTTTTTCTTCTTCTTCACTTATATCCATAATTTCTGGATTTTCAGTAAACTTAATTTCAAATTTTCCTTCTCCAAGTGGAGTTATTAAATCTATTTTTACTCTATTTCTAGTTTCAACTATTGTTATTCCATTCTTTTTATCAATGATTGTTCCTACAACTGCCATAGAATAAAATGCATCCATATTAAAATCATTTATTAATCTTTCTTTTGATAAAATTAATAATACTTCATCATTAATTTTAGATGTTTTATAATCCATTCCAGTAATATTATCATTTCTTAAATATAACGTGGAATTAGGCAAAATAATTGAATTATATAATGTAATAATTTTAATCATAATTTTCTCCATTTATAGACTTATATTATTATACATAAATTAAATTAAATTATCAAATATTTAATAATATAAAAACTTTGGTTTTACTCCAAAGTTTTATAATTAAAATTAACTTCTTCATCTTCTTTAGATGAGTTAAATTCTTCAATAATTAATTTCATGTCTGCATCTTTAATAACATAATAATCACTAATAATATCAATTGGTGATTTATCTAAATACAATTTATTGTTTTCTAGATCATATACTATTAACATATTGGCATTATCACCATAACTTGTATTTTTAACATATATTAAATAACATGGTTTTTTACTTTCTTTATCAAATATAACGGTTGATATTATTCTGTTTCTAAGAGGTGATTTCTTATCATCATAATTAGGTAAATCATCATCTTTTTTAATATCAGATAATACTATTTCAAGTAATTCTTTTATAATAGCAACTTGTTCAGCTAAACCTATATTATTAAATGTATTAATGTTACCAACATCAAATATACTTTCAAAAGCATATATTAGTTTGTTAGTTAAATAAGTACTAGATAAACTTCCTTCATTTGGAAGAATAGATTTTTCAACAAACGCGAGAGAAATATAACTAAGGCACTGAGAAAATTTCGCTTTATAATGATTAAAATCTTTAAAATGAGTATTTTTATTATCTTTAAACATATCTATAATTTTAAATAACTCAACCATTTTTTTAACAGTGTAAAATGGATTCAAACTACCCAGTTTATTTATTCTTTCTTTATCTGTTTTACTATATAAAGACGTATTCAATACTCTTCTTATTTCATCATAGTTTTTATCCTTCAACAAAGATATATAATCAACATCACTATTTATATTATATTCTTTAGATAATCTGGATACTAAACTATTCAAAACAAATATCTTTAAATCATCCCAAGTACTATTATTTATATTTGCCATTTTAAAATCTAGATAGTATGTTTTTTCTCTATTTAAATTTGGCTTTTCAAACAAAACTTCACTTAATCTTTTATTTTGATTTAATAATCTAGAAATAGTTTCATAAAAATGTGTTTTATGAGATACATAATCTATATAATCACTATTGTTTTTATACATTTCTTTTAATATATCAAAGAAATAATCGGTATATACTTGTTTATCTTTATCATTTTTATCATCGATTATATTTGGAATATATCCGATTTGTTTATCTAATTTTTTTATTTCTTCATCGCTTAAAACACTATATTTTACCTCTTCACCCTCATAGTATTGTTTTCCATCGTTTTTTCCTTCAAAATAATCATCTTCTATATGATATCTAATTTCATACGCAAACTTAGATGTTCTTTTTCCAATTTTTATATTTGGTAAATCAGGATTCAAAGTTAAAAAATACTTTTTATCTTCATCACCTGTTACTACAACAAAGTAATGATTTATCGTAATATCTTCATAATAAGTATAAACTAAAGTTTTTCTTATTTCTGATTCAATACTACAACCATTTAAAATATATTTAAGCATTTCTGCTGAATTTTTACACATTACTTTATAATCAAATAAATCTTGGGTATTCATAATGCTTTTAATTCTATCAGTTGAATATCTAATATCTTCTTTATCCTCTGATAATAAATTATTTTGAATAGTATAAAAAAACATGGCATCCTTAGAAACAAGCTCACCAAGTTTTATATATGCATACCTTATTTTAGCATTTTTACTCCAAGAAGTATGACTATTTATTTCAAATATTATTTTATCAAGTTCCTCTTTCACATTAACACCTATTTAGTTCTTGATATATCTTCTTCATCATTTATTTTACTTCTATTATAAATCATTAATCTTTTTAAAAGTCTATTATTTAATCCTTTTTTATATGATTGCAAAATTAATAATTTTACTAAATAATCTGTTGTAGTTTCTTCTATTCTTCTTTTCTTTATATTTCCTTTAAAACTAGAATATAAATATTCAAAAATATTAAATATTTCTTTAATAGATTTTAATTCATAATATCTATTATCTAAAGAACCACCATTTATTTTTAATATTATTTCATAATAAAAAGTAGACAAATTTCCGTTGTTTTTATCCAAAATTTCCATTAATAACTTAATTTCATCATTTTTTTGACTTATAAAATAACTATTAATCTTACTCATATCTACTCCTTAACATTAATATTATAACATAAAAAAAACAACTTTAATAGTAAAGTTATTTTTCTTCTTTTAAAAGCTTTCTAATAATTAATGATACTTCTAATGGACCATTAATATCCTGAAGTAATAAAAGAGCATCTTGTAATTTTGTTCTTTTAGTTAATTCCTTTTCATACACTTCTTCCATTTTTTTAAAATCATAATCCTTATTTTTATTATTATTTATAAATTCATTTATTATTTTTCTTATATCATTTAGTAAGTATTCTTTTAATTCATACTGATCTAAATATTTAATACCATAATATGCACCAATTAATAATTTGTATTCATCATCCATATTCATTTATTATCACTAACCATTTTCTTTTTAAATACAATAATTGATGTAACTAATATTATTGTAAAATATATTAAAAACACAATAATATTTCTAAAATCTATAGTATTATTATTTAATACTACTCTAATAATATTTAATATACTTTCAAAAGGTAGTATTTCACATATTTTTGCAAAAAAAGCACCAACCAAGTCTTTAGAAAAATACATTCCACTTGTAAAACATACTAATTGAACAATTATACTACCTATTCCACCAGATGCTTTTTCACTAACAACACTTCCAATTAATATACCCATATTTATAAAAAATACAGAAACAAATACAGATATAAGAATAGTATAGACAATATTTATACTAATACTTAATCCAAGTATACATGCAAGTATAAAGAAAAGTACTTCTTGAATTAATACAATTGGTATTAATGATAATATATATCCAAGTATATAATCTGAACTTTTCATAGGAGAAGTTCCTAGTCTTATAAGAAATGATGTTGATCTATCTTTTGCTATTAATGATGAAGTAAATAACGTAATAAATGAAAAACCAAAAATAATAATACCAGGTGTAAAATTTTCAAGTTTGTATACATCTCCAGGAATATCTATTTGTTTAAATATAAATAGTAAAAATAATGGTAATATTATTTCAAAAGCCAAACTTAATGGATCTCTTACTAATTCCTTAAAATTTCTTTTTGCAAAGTTTAACATTCTCATTATAATTCACCTCCTGTAACAATTTTTACAAATGCATCTTCTATATTCTTTGATTTGGTTTTTTTCATTAATTCTTTTGGAGTACCAATATCAATTAAACTACCATTTGACATAATACCAATTCTATCAGATAAACTTTCTGCTTCCTCCATATAATGAGTTGTTAAAATAATTGTTATATTTCCTTTTAATTCATTAATAACTTTCCATAATTCTTTTCTTGCTAGAACATCAAGTCCCAATGTGGGTTCATCTAAAAAAAGTATTTTAGGTGAATTTATTAAACTAATTGCAATAGATACTTTTCTTTGCCATCCTCCAGATAGTGTCTTAGCTTTTTTATTTAATACTTCATCTAATTTAAATAAATTTATTAATTCATTAATCTTTTTTTCTCTATCATTTATTTGATATACTCCAGCCATAAACTCTAAATTTTCTTTAACAGTTAGATTTAAAGCAATAGCTGTTTCTTGTGGTGAAACATTCAATATTTCTTTTATTTTTGTAGTATCTTTTTTCATATCCATATTTGATATAGTAATACTTCCACTAGTTGGAAGAATAAGACCTGATAACATTTTAATTGTTGTTGTTTTACCAGCACCATTTACTCCAAGAAGAGCAAATAATTCTCCCTCTTTTATATTTAAATTCATATTATTAACAGCTATTTTATCTTTATACTTTTTAGTTAGATTTTTAATCTCTATTGAATTCATAATTATTTCCCTTCTTCAATTATCTTATCAATTGTATCTTCAAACACTTCAGATTTAATTAAAGCAATTCCTTTATTTTTATCACATAATATTACTATAGAATCTCCACTTTTAATATTAAACATATCTCTTGCTTCTTTAGGTATAACAATTTGTCCTTTTTCACCTACTTTAGCAATTCCAACAAATTTTTCTTTCATATTAACTCCTTAAATATAACAAATCATACTTTTCATACTTATTATAATTGTAATATTCAAATTTGTAAATAGAAATATATATATGATAAAATATTATTAAGGAGAAATTATGAATATTAAAGATTATTTAGGAAAAATAGTAAAAATTAAGATTGATCGTCCATTTGGATCTAAACATCCTAAACATGGATTTATCTATCCAGTAAATTATGGATATGTTCCAAATACTATTAGTGGAGATGATGAAGAAATTGATGCATACTTACTTGGAGTTTTTAAACCAACCATAGAATATGAAGGTAAATGTATTGCTATAATACATAGAATTAATGATAATGATGATAAATTAGTTATTACTCCAACTAACAAAGATTATTCAAATGATGCTATAGAAGCTTTAACAGAATTTCAAGAGCAATTTTTTAAACACGAAATTATAAGATAATTAAAACACCTTATTTATTAAGGTGTTTTTTTATTATTAGAAGCTATGACCTCCACCGCCACCGGATGATCCTCCTCCACCACCGCCGGATGATCCTCCAGAAGAACTACTTGATGGTGGATTATAAACTCTATGTGTTCCAGTCTTGGTAGCATTTATATCTCCTATATTAAAATCAATTTTACATTTTGAAAGAATTTCACTACTACTTGCAACTTTTAATTTTGATTTTTTCATTATTATAAAGAAGTTAATGAAAGCAGCTAAAGTTAATGCTATTACAGCATCACTAGCATACCTCATTGGCTCCATTATTTTGCCGCCACCAAGTATTGTTTCCATTTGATCAAATGCAGAATATGCACAATCATAATATCTTTTATCTGAAGCATATTTATAGCTATTATCAGTTATAGAATATGCTTTTGATGAAGTAATAATAGTAAAATTATATCCATCTGAGAAAATGTATATATTTCTTGTATCCATATCTATTAAGAATACACTTCCACTTTCAGTTCCAAAATTACTATGATAATACGATGAAGCATAAGATGATGCACTTCCATGGTTATTCTTATCTATTGATTTAAATATAATATTTCCATATTCAGTTAATGATGTCATCTTATCTTCTAATTTTTTTATTTCTTCTTCACTTAATAAATTAGCATCATCTTCAATTAATAATTTATAGTTAGTAGTACTATTTATATAATTATATTTATTAGTATCCAAATCAGTATTATTATCATTTATTTCTTCTGCATAAGTGATGTTAATAAATAAAAGTGAAATTATAAATACAAATAATACTTTAAATAGTTTATTTTTCACTTCTCATCACCTCCTCTTTTCTCTAATTGAGGCAATTTATTTGAAGTTAATAAATTATGTTCTTTAATCAAATCTTTAAATGAGATAATAATTATACCTAATGAAATGATAGCTGCTCCATAATAGTAAGCATCATTTACTGGTTTTAAAATTATAATAACTATAGCTATAAACATTGCTATTAATTGTTTATATATATATTTAAACTTATCTTTAAATGGCATTTTTATTTTTTTCTCTTTTTTTACTTTATTTTTCTTTTCTACAACTATAGTTTCATTTGCATTTGCATTAATTTCTTTAGAATCACTTTCACTTGTTTCTTTTGATTCATTTTTTTCTTCATCAGTATTCTTTTTATATTGAAATCCTTTATCACTTAGATTATTTTCTTTATCAAATATTTTATTTAATTGTGAATTTGAAATAATAATACTAATTATTGAAGCAATAAATGCAAATATTACAACAGCAATTGGAAGTATTACACTAGCAAAAGATAAAAGTGCAAACAAAATTATTGCTAATATTAAAGTTCCAATAATATATTTTTTAAAATCTATTGGTAAATCAGCAGCAACTTGACCAGTTTGACCATTAACAACTGCATAATGTACATTTTTGTTATCTTTTGTTCTAATAGCTAGAAAGTAAACTGGAAACATTCCTATTTTTCTATCTGATACTTTTAAACCAACTTTAGGATTATGACAACCATATTTTGAAAACTCTCTTCTCTTTCTTAAATGTGAAGTTGAATCAACAGTTGAAATAGCTTCTGCTTGTACATCATACACACTTCCATCAACATCAATTGTATCAGCATAAAATCCCATCAAATAGTTTTTGTTAAACTTTTCAACTTCATCAAAAGAAAATGGAATCGCAGTACTATAATCATCAGAAAACTTAGATAATAAATCATATGATATTCCTTCATAATCTGCATCTACTTGAGCTTTAATAGTATAATCATCATAATAATCATAATTTCCAGATCTATGTGAATATTTACTACCATTATTACTACTTAAGCCATGAAAAGAAGTCTTATAAATACAGTATGGCATAAATATACCTCTAAACTTATCAACAACAAGATCTTCTTTCATATATTTTGGAACAAATAAAGCCTTCTTTAGTTTTTTTCTATAATTAGCAATACATTCCTCTTTGCTTTTCTTAAATGGAATAATATAATCTGGATTATTTTGCTTAATCATTTTTTCTTCTATAACAGTTTGAGAGCCACAATAACTACAAAAAGTAATTGCAGTTTCATCAAATGTTAGTAGTCTTGCTCCACATTGAGTACAATGAAAACTTTTTCCTTCATATTGTTCTCTAACTTTTGCCACTTTTGTCTTAACTTCAAGTGTTTTAGGATCAAAAGTGCATTTACAATAATCACATGTTACTTTTGCAGAATTAACATCATATTTTAGTTCTGCTCCGCAACTAGGACACTTACTCATATACTATCACCATATTAAGTATATCATAATTATATATAAAAAACACTAACTTTTTCAGTTAGTGCTTTTATTATAAATACTTATAATTATTATTTTTCTTTTAATACATATTTATAAAATAATCCAGCAAGAACTGCACCTGCAATTGGAGCAACAATAAAAATCCAAACATTACAAAATGCACTTCCGCCTTGTAAAACAGCTGGTGCTAAACTTCTAGCAGGATTAACACTTGTTCCAGTAAATGGTAAACCAAATAAATGAACTAATGCTAATGTAAGTCCAATAACAATTCCAGTAGCGTGTCCATTTTCTTTTTTATCAGTTACACCTAATATAGTTGTTGTAAAAATAAATGTTAAAATTACTTCTACAACTAAAGCAATCCATATTGATGTTCCACCACCAAGACCATTTGCTCCAAGGTTACTAAATCCACCTAAAACTAATGCAAGTAATAAAGAACCTACAAATGCACCAATAACTTGAGAAATGATATAACGAATACATTCTTTTGTAGTCATTTTTCCTGCTACCAATAAAGCAATTGATACAGCTGGATTAATATGGCATCCTGAAACATTACCTATACTATAAGCAGCAGCAACAATAACTAAACCAAATGCAAGTGAAGTTGCTACAAGGTCAACTCCTGAAGTAACAGCAATACCACAAGCTACTAATGTAAGCATCATAGTTCCAACACCTTCAGCAATATACTTTTTCATTTTTCTCCTCCTTAGTATTATTATACTATAATTAATACAATAATGATTAAAAAA